>MTNG01000026.1 GCA_002011395.1 Candidatus Aciduliprofundum sp. JdFR-45 | reverse complement strand
CACGTGGTCGGCCATATCTTCCAGCTCCACGCTGCACGGGTTGAAGGCGATGCGAA
Organism: Candidatus Aciduliprofundum sp. JdFR-45; assembly: GCA_002011395.1. Lineage (GTDB taxonomy): Archaea > Thermoplasmatota > Thermoplasmata > Thermoplasmatales > JdFR-45 > JdFR-45. The sequence goes on along the minus strand of MTNG01000026.1, from coordinate 9,560 downwards.
GGTCGGCGTGCTGAAAGAGACCCATGTCCACGTCGGAGTCACCCACCGCCACAATTTTCTCGGGTTTGTATCTCCGGATGACATCGCGCATCACATCGCTTTTCATGGGCACGGGAACCCTCACCCTCGGTATCACCTCGCCGCCTCGTATCTCAAACCCATTGGCGTGGTACTCCGCAAATCCGTATCTATCCGTCAGCATCTCCGCCAGCATGTCTATTCCGCCTGAGATGATCACGAGCGTGTACCCCATCTCCCTCAGCGCGGAAGCCATCTCCTCTATGCCCCGCATGTGGGGCACCGTGGAGAGTATCTCCCGCACGCGCTCAACCGTGAGGTCGGGGTGGCGTTTCAGCCACGCCCCCACGTCCCTGCGGACGAACTCCTCGTAGGTGATTTCACCCAGGAAAAAGAGGTGACGGGCATCCTCCGCGCTCGTCCCCAGCGCCCGGTGAACGTAATCCCAGCTGCTCCAGGTGTCCACGAGCACGCCATCCATGTCAAAGACGGCCAGACGCACAGGCGGTGAAGGGGAAGATAATATATAAAATGGTGCCCCTACACCCCTCCGTGATAATCCTCGTTGGCGTGGTTCATGTAATAAACATCGCGGAGGCGATAAAGCACCTCCTGGACAGGTACGAGCCGGACGCCGTAGCCCTTGAACTGGACTCCGCGCGGCTGTACGCCCTCCTCCACCCGGAGGCGGTGAGCGACGAGCGCGGACCGCTCATCGCGCGCCTGCTGGCACGCTTGGAGAGGAACATCGCGGGTAAATACGGCACGACGGTCGGAGGTGAGATGCTGACCGCCTACGAGGAGGCGCTGAGGAGGGGCATACGTGTTCTGCTCGTGGACAGGCCCATAGGGGAAACGCTGCGCCGACTGAGGGCCGTCCCACTTCGGGAAAAACTCAAACTTTACGCGAATCTGATCGCCTATCCTCTGCTGCCCGGGAAGAAGAGGACCGTCGGAAGCATGCTGGGTAGCGTTGACACGGCGCTTGAGGAGTTCCGCAGGGAGTTTCCCGGGTATCATAGGGTTCTAGTTGAGGAGAGGAACGCGTACATCGCCTCGCGAATCGCCGACGGGGAAAAATACGGCACGGTTATGGCTTTCATCGGCGATGCGCACATACCCGGGTTGAAAGGGCTCCTGCCGGGGGCGGAGGTCATCCGGCTGTCAGAGGTTCTCAAACTCCGGAAAGGTTATAACGATATGAGCAAATCGGGGGTATGTAATGAACGCGATTAAAGAACACCTGGGCCCGTGGCTCAAGGACATAGCTGTATCCGTCATCATAGCCCTATCCGTGTTCGGCGTTCTCTTCGCTTATTCAGGTGTCTGGCCCCCCATGGTGGTCGTTGAGAGCGGCAGCATGAGCCATTCGGAGGACTCACAGATAGGGGTCATAGACGCGGGGGACCTCGTGGTCGTCAAGGGCGGTGCAAGAATAACGACCTACGTGGAGGGGAGGGCCACCGGCTATCGCGCCTACGGTGATTACGGGGATGTCATCATATACAGCAACGGTGCGAGGGACGGGGAGTGGATCATACACCGCGCCCTCATATATCTGAAGTACAACGACACGGGGGGTGGCTGGGACGCCCCCTCTCTGAAAAACCTTGAATACGGCACCGCGAAGGACTGGCTCGTCCTCGGTACGTACAACCCTCTCAAACCCTACCTGAACATGCGCGGCACCCTCGTGATATACAGGGTTGGCTACAACGAGAGAACGGTCAAAATAGACCTGGACGCGCTCCAGCCGGTGAGCGGCTACATAACCTTCGGGGACCACAACGTGGCGACGGACCCGGCCCTCTACGACCAGAACACGAACATCTGCCCCCGCCACCCCGTACCCGCGGANTGGGTCATCGGGAAGGCCGAGGGCGAGGTGCCCTGGCTCGGCGCGCTCAAACTGTANGCNATNGGCAGAGGGAGCGAGGTGCCGGGCAACTCGGGAATCATGGCGTTTCTGATAGTGTTCGCGGTCATAGTGCTTCCGTGGGTCTACGACGAGGTGCGGGAGCGAACGCGTCCCCCCCGAGAGGAGGGCGAGGGGGGAGGTGCGGAGGATGAGGAGGAAAGCGACATGAACGCCGAGAGTTCCTCCTCAGAGAGTCCCGTAGCGGAGGAAATCTCCGACAGCGAGTGAAATGGCCTCATCCTTATTATCCTCGCGGCCCTTTTCTCACCCACCCCCGGGACCGCTTTCAGTTCGGAGAGGGATGCCGTGTTGGGGTCCACGGGGTACCTCACGGCCGTGACGCTTCTATCCCCATGGGCCACAACCTTCACGTCCATAGGGATGCCAATGGGCACCCTGTAGGGTAGCACCACCGTGAGGGGATACGTCCCCACCTGCCTGCAGTATGTGTATCCGCCCACGTGTACTTCACTCCAGACGTTCCTAAGAACGGTTCCCCACGGGACAACATCTCTGAGCATTTTCCTCTCTATTTCCCTTCGGACCTCATCCCTGAACTTTCGTGCAAGGTGTGTGCTCTTTATTCTGAATTCACCGCGCACGGGCACGACCTTCCTGACATTGATCCTGCGTAGAAGGAGCCCTCTCCGCATAACATCCCTCAAAAACTCCATGTTGATTGTGTAAGTTTCCCTTCTCTCCCCTCTCAGCCCCAGCAGAAAGTTCAGCCCAGGGAGGAGGCGGGGCATCCCGTTCTCTCCCCTCTCGCGCCCCACCTCGTTAACCATCTCTATAGCCCTCATAACCTCCTCGGGCTGTGCGTTGAGGTTGTTCGCCTCTATAACCACAGGGTCGGCCGACTCCATTCCCAGCGCGAGAACGTTCCCGGGAGTGGTGTACTTCACGAGTATATCAAGGATTTCCATCGCTTCCCTCTCATGCTCGGCCATAACGGCCGGGTTGGCGTTGTCCACGTGGAGCACATCAGGCTCTGCCACTTTCCATATCCCCTGAAACAGACGGCGCAGCGCCCTGGGGTTCGGCCTGACCCTCTCCCTCTCGCCCACCCCGTGGGCCATGTAGGAGAATATGCAGCTCTGCCCCCCGATTCTGAAATGCCGTACGCCGTTTTCCCAGAGGGCTTTTATTTCGCCTATGATGTCCTCTGGAGGGCGGAAAACCGGCTTTCCGTACAGCGGTTCGGTGCAGAAGGAGCATCCGCCTGAGATGTATCTGGGGCAGCCTCGGGACGTCTCAATTTCGGCTATGAGCATACCGCCGTGGTCGGGATGTCCCCTGACCATCGGCGCGCCGAGGGTGAGCCATCTGCTCCATTCTTCCCCCGTTCTCCATCGGTCCTCCGGTGTGCCGTTCCCGAGGAGTTCGTAGAGAAACGCCTCCAGATCCCTGGACACCACGTGGTCAAAAATCCGGAGAAGAGAGCTCACATCCTTCCTCCCGGTGATACCGAAGCGGACGAGGGGGCCGCCTATGATCTTCACGCCTTTGAAGGCCGAAGCCACATCCGCTATCTCCCTCACGCTGGCGGGCATTCCCCTCAGGTATCTGCCGGGAACTATCGCGCCGCCGGTCACGACGAGCACATCCCCGCGCGGTCTTGCGCCCTCCCTCCACATGTCCACGGTTATGTACTCGTACGGAATTTCCAGTTCCTCAAGCACGCCTGCGATGAGACGCGGGTAGGGGGATATGTAGGGCGGGACGCCCAGCAGCGCGGGTTCGTCCACGTAGCCGTCAAAGATTGTGACGAACACGAAAAGGGTTACGCGATAAGGGTATTTGGGGCTTGCGCCCAAGCGAAATGAAAAACGAAGGTGATCGGCCGACCACACGCGCTCCTGTGGCATGGACTGGTAGCAGCTTCGGGCGTTAGTAGCCGCGGACTTAACGGCTCGCCCCGAAGGGCTCGCCGCTTACATCCCGGCCCTATCAAACCCGTCTTGTACGGATGCCCTCAGACGGCGCCTCGTTTCGGGGACCGCTTCGTGCTTAGATGCTTTCAGCACTTATCGGCTACGGCGTGGCTGCCCGGCGATGCCTTGCCAGACAACCGGTAGACTAGAGGCCGCGAGGGCTCGTTCCTCTCGTACTAGAGCCCCCTTCCCCTCAGGCGCCGACGCACCCCCACGGAAAAGCACCCCTACTGTCTCACGACGTAGTGAACCCATCTCACGATCCCTTTTAATGGGCGTACAGCCCCACCCTTGGCGGCTGCTGCACCGCCAGGATAGGAAGAGACGACATCGAAGTAGCAAGCCTCCGGGTCGATATGAACTCTTGCCGGAGACAACTCAGTTATCCCTGGGGTAACTTCTCTCTTATCGCCCGCCCCCACTAATGAGGACAGGGCGGTTCGCTAGGCCGTGGTTTCCCATCACGGTTGCTTATTATGCGCAACCGTGTCAAGCCGGCTTTTGCCCTTGCACTCTACGGGGGATTTCTGACCCCCCTGAGCCGACCTTTGGGGGCCCTTGTTATCTTTTCGAGGGCGTGGCGCCCCACCCAAACTGCCCACCAACCCTTGTCCCCCTTTCGGGGTTAGCGATACCATCAAGGAAGGGCGGTGTCTCATCGGCGCCTCCACGCCCCCCGGAGAGGGCGCTTCGACGGCTCCCGCCTACCCTGCGCATCCTCGACAGTACCGCAGGGGCAGGCTGCAGTAAAGCTCCACAGGGACTTCGCTTTCACGTGGGGGGGACTGGATTGTGCACCAGTACATTGGTTTCGGGGGACCCGACCCGGGGACAGCGGGACGCTCGTTGGGCCTTCATGCAAGCCGCCAATTAAGCGGCGAGGTATTACGCTACCTTAAGAGGGTCATAGTTACCCCCGCCGTTTACCCGCCCTTCACCCGGTTGTACCCGGGCTTCAGGTACGGGCACTGGGCAGGCTTCAGCCGGTGTACTAGCCCTTTCGGGGTTGCACCGACCTATGTTTTTGTTAAACAGTCGGGGTCCCCTAGCCACTGCGACCTACTCCTTCCCGGAGTAGGCACCCCTTCTTCCGAAGGTACGGGGCCAATTTGCCTAATTCCCTCGGGTCGGTTGATCCCACACGCCTTAGGCTGCTCACCCAGGGGCACCTGTGTCGGTTCTTGGTACGGTCGTGAGCGACACCATTTCGCCGGAGACTTTTCACGGGCTCCAGGCATCGGCCGAACCCTATTGGGCCTCGGTGCCTTCGCAAGGTTCTCGCCATTACGGCACTCCCCTCACTTCGGCACCTCAATACCGCGGCAACGGTACTCGGCTTAGCCCGAAGCGTCATCCCCGACGCGAGGCATCGCTCACGGGGCCGGAATATTAACCGGCTTCCCTTTCGAGCGCCTCCAATTAGGGGCGCCCTTAGGACCGCCTAACCCACGGCTGACGAACATTGCCGTGGAACCCTTAGCCCCTGCGGCGGAGCCGATTCTCACGGCTCTTTGCTCCTACTCCCGCCAGGATTTGCGTTGCCGCGCGGTCCATGCCTCCTCTCGGAGACACTTCCGCCCACGCGGCACGCCCCCCTACCGCATCACCTTTCGGTGGCGAGGGGTCTCGGTGGCCGGCTTAGTCCCGTCCATTTTCGGGGCCCATGACCTCGGCGGGTGAGCTGTTACGCACTCTTTAAAGGATGGCTGCTTCTAAGCCAACCTCCCCGCTGTCTTGGGCCATGGACGCCCTTTGCATGACACTTAGCCGGCACTTAGGGACCTTAACCCCCCTCTGGGTTGTTCCCCTCTCGGTCGTCAAGCTTATCCCGACGCCCTAACTCCCCCCTTCTACGGCGCCGACAGGTTCGGAGTTTGAAAGGGAAGCGAGGGCTTTCGCCCCCTGACCCCCCAATCAGTAACTCTACCCCGCCGGCTACCTCCGGGGAGGCCTACCTGCGGGTAGTCTCGGGGGGAACCCGCTATTGCCGGCCTAGATTGGCCTTTCACCCCTAGACCCAGGTCATCCGAGCGAGTTGCACATCAGCACCGGTGCGGTCCTCCACCCGGCTTTCGCCGGGCTTCAACCTACCCAGGCCTAGATCGACCGGCTTCGGGTCTCCCGCCGGCGACTCCGGGCGAGCGCACCCCGCCCCTGACCCCATTGCGGGGCTGCGGGCTTGTCGCTTTCGCCGCGGCTCCGGTCTTCCGACCTTAGCCTCGCCGCCGACCGGAACTCCCTGGCCCGTTCTTCAACACGGACAGTGGGACGACGGTCCACCCCAGCTACGGGGCTTCTTCCCTTTCTCGCCCCACCAAGCTGTCGCCGCCTGGTTTCAGGCTCTTTTCACCCCCCTCTCGGGGTACTTTTCAGCTTTCGGTCACCCTACTAGTGCGCTATCGGACTCGGGACGTATTTAGGGTTGGATGTTAGTGCCACCCAATTTCCCGCGCGATATCCGACGCACGGTACTCAGGATACCCCACCTCGTGGCCGCGGGCTTACCCCTACGGGGCTTTCACCCTCTACGGCAGGCCGTTCCAGACCACTTCGGGTTAACCCGCTAGGCGTTGGGCGGGGTCCTGCAACTCCACATCCCCCGTGACTCTTCGCCACGGGGTTCGGTTTGCCCTGTTCCGCTTTCGGTCGCCCCTACTCACGGAATCCCTATTGGTTTCTCTTCCTCCGGGTACTGAGATGTTTCAGTTCCCCGGGTTCCCGCTCCTTACGGAGCGCCCGCCGAGGCGGACAGGAAGTCCCATTCGGGGATCCCCGGATCTCAGGCTCCTTGCGCCTCCCCGGGGCATATCGCAGCTTGGCACGCCCTTCCTCGGCGCCCGAGCCCAGCCATCCCCCAGACGGCTTAGGTGCTGCCACCAGTCCATTATGCCGGAGCGCGTATGGTCGGCCTTCATCGACCCTGATGCAGGATCTATGGCCCTTCCCCGATGACCTTCCCTCTTGATCACCGGGTGCACAAGCGATGCAATACCCCTTATTACGAGGTCATATATAACCGTAACGCTGAAGGACATGCGTGTAAACTTATATGTCTTTTCATCATCCTTTGTCTGCGGGCTGGGTGGCGGATAAGGGTTATATAATAATACCCTCTTTTCCACCGCATGGACTTCCCGAAGGAGCGCTTCAGTGAATGGTTCGATGAGGTGCTGGAGAAGGCCGGGATACTGGATAAGCGGTACCCCATAAAGGGGATGAACGTATGGCTTCCCTACGGCTGGGGCATAATGAGGAACATTGACAATCTCTTCCGCGAGGTCTTCACCCGCCACGGTCATAAGGAGGTCTATTTCCCCCTGCTCATACCCGAGGACCAGTTCAGGAAGGAGGCGGAGCACATAAAGGGGTTCGGCGGGGAGGTCTACTGGGTCACCCACGGCGGGATGGAGGAGCTTGATGTGAAGCTGGTTCTCCGCCCGACGAGCGAGACCGCCATGTACCCCATGTTCGCCCTCTGGATAAGGAGCCATGCGGACCTGCCATTCAGGATATTCCAGATAGTGGACGTGTTCCGGTACGAGACCAAGATGACACGTCCTCTTCTCCGCGTCAGGCAGATACATTTCTTTGAGGCGCACACAGCCCACGAGGATTACGAGGACGCGGAGAGGCAGATAGAGGAGGACATAGAGATATGGAAGGAGATAGCGAGGAAGCTCGCCCTCCCCTACGTCCTCAACAGGCGCCCCGAGTGGGACAAGTTCGCCGGTGCGGAGTACTCTATTGCGGCTGACACCATCATGCCCAACGGCCGCGCTCTTCAGGTGGCCACCATGCACGAGTACGGGAAGAACTTCTCCGTGCCCTACGAGATAAAGTATCTCAAGGAGGACGGCACGCACGAGCACGTGTGCCAGACGACCTTCGGCATGAGCGAGCGGCTGGTGGGGGCAATAATAGGCGTGCACGGCGATGAGAGAGGTATGAAGCTCCCGCCGGAGATAGCCCCCATACAGGTAGTCGTTGTACCCATACCATCCAAGAAGAAGGAGGAGGTCATGAGGGAGGCGAAGGTCATAGAGGAGGAACTCAGCGCGGCGGGAATAAGGGCGCACGCGGACCTCAGGGATAAATACACGCCGGGATACAAGTTCTACGACTGGGAGTTGAGGGGCGTACCGCTCCGCGTGGAGATAGGCCCAAGAGATATGGAGAAGGGCGGCGTTGTGCTCGTCCGCAGGGACACGGGTGAGAAGGAGTTCGTGGAGCGGGATGTGTACATAGAGAGGATAAGGGCTCTCCTCTCCGAGATACAGGAAGCCATGCTGCGCAGCGCCGAGGAGGAAATGCGTTCAAAGATACTCGTCACGGATGACATCGCAGCGCTGAGGGAGCACGCGGGCTGGGGTAAGGTTCACTGGTGTGGCAGGCAGGAGTGCGCGGAGAGGATTAAAGAGGAGACTGAGAAGCAAGTTCTGGGGACGCCGATAGGAGAGATGGGAACAAAGGGTCGCTGCATAATCTGCGGAGAAGAAACGGAGATACAGGCCTACGTGGCGAAGACCTACTGAGCCCCTTCCTCCTTTTCCCTCGCGCGGGCCAGAAGAAGGCCCAGAATCCCGAATATCACAAGGGGCGCGGTGAATGAATACAGCCCTATATCCAGAAACGCGTTGTAGAGTATGCCCCATGAGAGGTAGAATACAACGCCCACTGTCAGCAGTATGGCGGACACTACCCTTATCAGCGTGATCTCCGCGGACATCGTGGGGTGATGAGGCAGTCGGTATAAAAAGGTAGCGGCCGCCATTCACCTGCGGCGGAAAAGCGCCCTCACCTCGTTGAGGAACATCCTGTAGTTCAGCCCAAGGTGCAGAATCACCAGACCGCTCATAAGGAACCCCGTTATGGTGTGCAGTTTCCCCGTCCGGGGCACGGCGAAAAGCCAGAGTTCAAAGCCGGTGACAAGGACTATTGCAAAGAGCACCAGGAGCGCGAGTGAGACCACTCCTCTGATCTTAACAACAGCCTTCACATCCATTATAACATCAACCTCCAAAATGAAAGGGGGGAGAGGGTCACTCCAGCATGGGCATCCATATGCCCTTCTCCTTCGCCGTGCGGATGGCTATCTCGTATCCGGCGTCCGCGTGGCGCACCACTCCGAGGCCGGGGTCGTTGTTCAGCACCCTCGCTATCTTGCGCTCCGCGAGGTCCGTTCCATCCGCCACGACCACCATGCCCGCGTGGATGCTGTACCCTATGCCCACGCCGCCGCCGTGGTGCACGCTCACCCACGTGGCACCGCTCGCCGCGTTGAGCAGAGCGTTGAGTATGGGCCAGTCCGCGATGGCGTCGCTTCCGTCCTTCATGGCCTCCGTCTCCCTGTACGGGGAGGCAACGCTTCCGGTGTCGTGGTGGTCCCTCCCTATCACTATGGGCGCCTCCACCACGCCCTCCCTCACCAGCTCGTTGAACGCGAGGCCAGCCTTCTGCCTCTCGCCGTAGGCGAGCCAGCAGATCCTGGCGGGGAGGCCCTGCCACTTCACGTGTTCCTCCGCCTTGTCTATCCACTGGATCAGGTGCTTGTTGTCCGGGAAGAGCTTCTTTATGACGCGGTCCGTCTCGTATATGTCCTCCGGGTTCCCGCTGAGGGCGGCCCAGCGGAAGGGCCCGCTGCCCTCGGAGAAGAGCGGGCGTATGTACTCGGGCACGTAGCCGGGTATCTC
>MTNG01000068.1 GCA_002011395.1 Candidatus Aciduliprofundum sp. JdFR-45 | reverse complement strand
CCTCTCCACGGTGGTCCTCACCACGTTCTTCAGCGTCTCCGCGGCCTCCTTTCTGCTCGGCTGATAATCGTCCCTGCCGCCGTATGTGCTCTCCATCACCACCGCCTCAACGCGGGGGAAGCGGTTCACCGCGGCGCTGAAGAGCCATGTGTGCTCGTATTTTATGTCGCCGGTGAACACGACGTTGTAAAGGCCGTCCCCTATGTGGAAGTGCGCCACCGCGGAGCCGAGGATGTGCCCCGCGTTGTGGAATGTCAGACGTACATCGGGGGTTATGCTCGTGGTCTCGCCGTAGGAGAGCGTTATGGTGCGCTTCAGGAACTCCTTGACGTGCTTTGACTCAAAGGGCGCATCGCCGCCCTCGGAGTAGGAGACGCGTATCATGTCTAAAAGAAGCATGGCCGCCAGGTCCCTGGTGGGCGCCGTCGCGTAAACGGGGCCTTCGTAGTTGTACTTGTAAAGCACGGGTATGAACCCGCAGTGGTCCAGATGCGCGTGGGTGAGCACCACCGCGTCCAGATACTTGAAGGGTCTGGCGGAGTCGGAGTAATCCCACAGTTCGGGCACGTTGACGTAAGGGGTGACGTTCTCCCCCGACATGCCCATGCCGCAGTCCACGAGGATCCTGCTGTTCCTCGTCTGGAGCAGGTGAGCGCTGCGCCCCACCTCGCGGTAGCCGCCCAGCGCGGTCACGCGGACCCAGTTCTCGCCCTGCATGGGAGGCCTGTTGAGCTTCCTCCCCAGTTCGCGGAGGAACTGTCGCCTCTCGTCTTTCACGTTCTTGAGAAACTCCCGGACCTGCTGCACGATGCGCGAGGGTATGGGTGGGGCCCTGACGACGCGGGGCGCCCATTTTATCCTCCTCTTTATCTCGTTGAGAAGCATCCCCTCCTTCCCTATGACCTTTCCGGGCGCGTCCGCCTCTATGACCACCTCGCCCGTGTCGTGTTCAAAGTAAATGTGCTTTATGCCGGCGTCCTCCGGCACGATCTTCTTTATCTCCTCTATGGCTTCCTCCTCCGGGAGCAGAAGCGAGGGGTCCGGTCTCACGGAGACGCGTCTCCTTATTGACAGGGCCAGTTTTCTGACTATCTCCGGGTTCTCGGCGAACTTCTCTATGCTCTTGGTGTATATCACTATCAGCGGTCCTTCAAAGTCGATCTCCGTTATGACCGCGTCGGGCGCAAGTTTTTCAACAATCTCCCGCGTCTGCTTCAGCAGGTCTTCCCATTCGGCAGGCATGGCCAAACGCACACTCCTTTTAAACGCCTCAGTTGAGTTTCATCTTCTTCATTCTGCTCCTGATCTCCTCGTCCTCCAGGAATTTGAACCCCTCTTCCGTGATGACGGCTATGGTCATGCCGTCGCCCGAGGCGGAATCGCGCTTCATGGCCGCCCTCAGCGCCCTCATGGCGAGGTTCACCGCCTCGTTCACCCTCAGACCCTCTTTATAGCTGTCCTCCAGCACGCCGTAGGCGAAAAGCGAGCCGGACCCCGTTGCGGCGTAGGTGTCTTCTATGGCACCGCCCGCGGCATCTATGCTGTAGAGGTGATAGCCCCTGGAATCCACCCCTCCCAGTAGAAGAGCGACCCAGTAGGGGAAATACTTGGTTCCGTTGAGTATGTTGCTGAGAAGCGTGGCGGCGGCCACGACGGGCATGGGGGTCTTTCTCTTCATCTCGTATAGCTCCGCCTCCGCGCGGAGATAGCGAACGAGCACCTGCAGGTCGCCCACGAGTCCCGCGGTGGTCATCCCTATGCGGTCCGTTATCCTGAAGACCTTCTGCGTCCTCTTGTGCGCTATGACGTGGTCCATGGTGGCCCTCCTCTCGGCCGCTAACACCACTCCATCACTGGCCACAATGCCAACGGTGGTCGTTCCGGTTTTAACTTCCTCCATACTTAACACCCTCTCAAAAGGCCTGATGAGGAGAATGAAAAGGATGTATATAAAGATATCTAACTCTGCATTAACCGTGAACCTTCTGCGATGACCGGGGAGTCCCGCGTTCTGATACCGTTTGTGAGGGGGCGGTGATGCCCCTCTGAATTTCAGAGAATATCCCGGGTTTAATACCCACGAGGACATGGGGATATACGGTGATGCATATGAGCGATGTACGCGAGATGAGAAAGGTGCTCCAGAGGGTTGAGAGCAAACTCGTGGCAAGCCGCGAGATATACGCCGGCATACAGTACACCTCGTGGGTTGCGATACTCAGCATGTACGTTGCGCTCTACACCCTGCTGGGGAGTAAATTCACAGAGGGACCCATCATGGGCGTTTTCTGGGCCGGAGCCCTGGCCCTCATAATCTACGTTAACATGGTCGTGTGGAAGAAGATGGGGCATCTCAGCGGCAGAGCGGTGATGGGCGCGTGGGCCGGGTGGGTTATAGGGGTCGCCTTCTGGTTCATCCTGCCCCCGGCGATGGGCTTCCTGGCCTTCATAGCGCTGGGGAATCTCTGGATGAGCGTCGCGACGAGGGATTACAGGATGGCCATACCCGCGGTCGCCTCCATCGGCGCGATGCCTTTGGTGCAGGCTACCGCTGAACCCTGGTTGATGGCCGTGGGTTTCGTGATGTTCGGATACGCCATCACATCCCTCCTTTACATGTTAGGTGCCTTCAAACTCGCGGGGGAGGAGTGATGCTGAAGGAACTCAAACAGAACCCCGTGCTCGGAAATCCTATCCGCCTCGGCATAATGCTCTACTTGCTCCCCAGGAGGAGGGCGCTATTCGCGGAACTCCAGAAAGTCTTGGACCTCACGCCGGGGAATCTGGACTCGCATCTGAGAACGCTGGAAAGGCACGGTTACGTTAGGGTCCGGAAGGTCCTCGCGGACAGGCCGAGGACCGCTGTGTTCATAACCGAGGAGGGCGTGGAGAACCTCAGGGAATATCTGGAAGTTCTCAAAAGGGCGCTGGGAGGCGTGGAGGCGGAGCGGTGACATAGCGGTTGGCCAGAACTGCGGGGGCGCAAAACTATATATCCGCAGAGCCCGATGAACCCGGGATGCTGGAGACCCTCGCCGCCATGGTTCTCTCGTTCCTCATAGGCGTCGGCGCCGCCATCGGCGGCATCGGCGGCGGCTCGTTCATAGGCCCAACGCTTCTCCTCATATTCGGACTTGACGTGCAGACGGCGATAGGCACGAGCGCCTTTGTGATAATATTTACGGGGCTCTCCGGTACGCTGAGATACGCTAAGTACAGGAGGGTGGACTTCAGGACGGGTCTCATCGTGGCGAGCGCCTCAGTGCCCGGGGCCTTCGTCGGAAAGACCCTCTCCGAAATGCTCAGCACCCCGATTATATTGAGCATATTCGCGGTCGTCCTGTTCCTCTCCTCCTACACGGTCCTCAGGGGTAAGAGGGCGCTCCCCGTGCCGGACCTGATGAAATTTTCCATAACCCGTGTAGATGCGAACGGGGAGGAAGTCACATACACGATATCCGTTCCCATTCTCCTGTTCTTCGCGTTCCTCGCGGGCGTAGCGGCCGGGCTCCTTGGCATCGGCGGCGGGCTCGTGGTCGTGCCCCTTCTCCTCAGTTTCAGGATACCACCGCACATAGCCACCGCCACGTCCACCTTCGTGGTATTTCTGAACGCAACCACGTCCGGTCTTCTGCACCTATCTGCGGGCCATGTTGATCTGCAGTACGCCGCCGTGCTGATACCCGGTGTGATACTCGGGGCGCAGACGGGGGCGTACCTCTCCGGCAGGATACCACGGAAGGGCATAAGGTACTTCTTCTCCGCGCTCATGGTCGTCATAGCGATATCCTTATTGTACAGGACCTTCATGGGATGAGCATGTTCCTGACGGTGTACGGACACATCAACGAGGACGTGATACTCCGCGTGGACCACCTGCCGGGTAGAGGCACGGCGCCTGTCCGCTCCATAGCGAGGAGGATGGGGGGAACGGCCGCCAACACGGCCCTCGTGGCCGCCTCTCTCGGGGTGCCGACACGCATAGTCGCCCGCGTTGGCCGGGCCTTCCCCCGCGAGTTTCTGGAGGACCTTGAGGGAGGGGGCATAGAACTCTGCGTGGAGGTGCGCCACGGAGAGGGGCCAACGTGCTACATACTCAGCGACGGGGAGGAACAGATGGCGGCCATCTATCAGGGTCCCATGGACGACACGGACCCATTTCCCGCCTACTCCTCGGACTACGTTCACTTCGCAACGGGTCCCCCCGAGGCGTTTCTGCCCGCGAGGGAGGGTGCGGAAGGGCGCGTGAGCGTGGACCCGGGTCAGGAGATTTCCTACAGGTACTCGCGGGAGACGCTGAGAGCCATGGCGATGGGTGCGGATTTCTTCTTCTGCAACGAGAGGGAGTACGGCATCGCAAATGCCATTCTGGGTGAGCCGGTAGAGCGCTTCGCGAAGGCCGTGGTGCTGACACTTGGAGGGAGAGGTGCAGAGCTAATAACGGAGAGCGGGCGTCAGAGGGTGGTGGCGTTCAGACCCAGCCGTCGCCTTGACACCGTGGGCGCCGGAGACGCTTTCAGGGGCGGGTTTTACGCGGCACTTTACAGGGGGATGGATGTTCTGGACGCGCTCCGTGCCGGAAACGCAGCCGCCTGCCTCTGGATTCAGGAGGGGAGAGCGCCCCTCTGGGACGAGGTGGAGGGAATGCTTTAGAGCCACGCGAGGGCGCAGAAAATCACGTTTCCCTCCTCGCCCATGAAGTTGGGGCATCCCCTGCACTCATTTATTCTAACCTTTCCGTGAACGGGGCACTCTATGTCCCCATGGACCATCTCCCTGACCTTCGGGGCCAGAACCTCAGGGCTGCGAATACACGTCTGCATGAAAGATAATATGAAATCGTCTATAAATAAAGTTTTCCACGACGATTGACGTGAATCATCTGGAATATATGACCCAGGCGCTGTATAGGAGAAGGGACACCATGATAACCGCTGAGATTGCCATTATTATGAAATCCACGCGGTCTATAACGCTGCCCTCATCAGGAGGTGCACTGTCAGCCCCCCTGTATTCCCTGTATCTGCCGACATACCAGACTGAAAAATAGACCTCTGTGACCGCGAAGAGCAAAAAGAGCAGCCAGATGGTGTAAAAGTGTTCCATAAAGAAGTAGATATCTTCACCGAAGATCCAGAACGTGGAGTTGCTGAGCCCTATCGCGATGGCTGTGGCGATGGATGGCCCCGGAAGAAGTTTCAGGAACCGGGTGGAGAGATAATAATAGAAGAGTGCGAGGATTACGAAAATTGAGATGAATGTTAGCAGAGTCATATAACCCAATATGAGACCGTACGAGATGAAACTGAAGAGGAAGAATAGAAGAATTGTGCTTATGAGATTGGAGTGGAAAGATGTCAGCACTGTGGCCGGTAAAAACACAGAGGGGTGCGTTCGGAAATATGCGCCGAATTTACCCATGGTAAGCCGAAGAGAGATGCTGTATACAGAGGTGTTCAGGAGAAAGTTTATGAGCAACCACCACAGGGAATACAGATAGAGAATGCTGTAAGAAGGGGGACATCCATACAACGCGTACAGGGTGGTTGCCTTTGCCGTTCTGAACAACAGCACCGACACAATTATCACGGAGATCCCAGACCTTCTAATCGTGGCTGTGTGCATGCATTATCACATAGGATGCCTCCCTATATAAAAATCACCCCGGGAGAGCTCTCAGAAAACTGAAAACCATGGCACCCACCGACAGGAGACAGGGAATTGCGAGGGTGAGGAGGTCACGCATCGTTATGGTTCCACCGCGGCGGAGATGTCGCCCACCATCCACCCACTCCCTGTGTCTCTGGAAATACCAGAGCACGAAGTAGGCGAGAGACGCGGTGAAGACGGGTGTGAACAGGAGTGCCGAGTAAATTGGCGTGTATTCATAGAACACCATTGATAGATATATCGGAACAGACCACAAGACGCCGCACCCAAAGGCCGTGCCCATGGCGACCCGCAGAGCCTCCACGTGTTCAAGTTTCAGGAAGTCCATTGATAGCGCGTATATCAGCGCAGGGGTTATGATGGCATATGTGAGGACACCCCACAGCATACAGCATATGAAGGACAGAGGTATGGAAAGGAACAGTATAAACATCCCGATTATGCTGCCTATGAGCGAAGAATGATATGATATTGTTAGCGTCATCGGGATGAACGTGCGGGGAGGATTCGCATAGTTACGGAAACCCCTATCTATGGCAAAGGTCAGGGATAACAGATAGGATATGCTGACCATGTAGAAAACGGTCAGGAATGATGACAGGAGCCCGTAATAGTCCCGAAGGGATAACCGGTAATACCCGGGAGGGGCGTGTATCATCACGACCGCTCCCAGAAGTATGACAATCAGCGAGAACAACCACACCGTTATCCTGATCCAAGTCCCCCTCGCCAGCATTTCGTCCATGGTGTCGTTTATGGCATAGGGAAGTAGATAAAATTTTTCAACACCCACCTGTGCGGATACATCACAGGCCATACTGCTCAAAGGCGATATGCAGCAACTGCGAACCGATGCCTCTAAAAGTGCCACACGCAGGTGTGCAACCTCAAATAGACGTTGAGATGAGCACCGCCCCTATGAAACCCACGATGAGACCGGCGGATATGCCAAGTATGAAGAGGACACCCGTTCTGATCAGACCTTCAGGGGGCGCATCCTCGCCCCTCTCAAGCCACTCAAGGTGCCTGTGATGGTACCAGTAGGCGAAGCAAATGGCCATGGCGACAAAGATTACGGCCACGGCCGTGGTGTAAAATACCATCATATCCGAAAAACGGAATGCGAACCACCAGAACTGAAAGAACGTCCACGCCCCTGTGAAAACGAATCCCGTGATGAACGCGGATGTCAGTGCCTCCCCGTGAGATATCCTGAGGAACTCCACGGAGAAGGCATATATGAAGGCCATGACCATTAGCAATACCATAAAATTGCTCAGGCAAACCTGAGAGAGTGTTGATGACGTTGGACGGGATGGGATAAAAAACGATGTGAAGCCAGATATTACAACGGATATATGAAACAATATCAGAAGTGCCATGAAGATGAATGCATTGGTCGGATTCCAGCAGTGCTTTCGGAGGTCGGTGGCGATGAGAGACAGCAGATAGATGATGGATAACTGCAGAAATGCCGCTATCAGGAATAGGAGAAACCTGAAATAGAGGTCCTTGAGAAACGCAGGTGGCGGGGGCCCGGCCAGCGATATGGCTGTGATCCACAGTGCAGCAAAAGATACCAGAGCAATTAGGGTCATTATGAAGACCGCGGTCCTGAACAATCTCCCCCGCTCCTGCCCGCTCTCCATCGGATTTTTTCATAAATACACAAATTAATAAACCTTTCTAAAACAGCGCCTCCACTCTCATCCCGCGCTCCCTCCCCATCCTCGCCGCCCTCATGGCCACATCCCGGTAATATGAAAGGGGCGCGTCCACGGCGTCCTTCAGCGCAGTCGCCATCAGCTTCTCCCTCATCCCCTCCTTCAGCCGCAGCCTGTCCACCAGCACATAGGAAATGCCAGCATCCGCCGCGAGGTCCATGATCTCCCTCAGGTCCCGCTCTGTGCGCCCCTTCAGAATCGGACCGAGGAAGAGATACCTGATGACGCCCCCGGGCAGGGATTTCAGCGCCTCGATTCTTTCCGCAGGATCGCTCCCGCCCTCGTACTCCTCCCACCCCTCCAGCGAGGTGACGGTCACGCCCACCTCCGCACCCGGAATCCTCGCTATGAGATCCGCGTCCCTAACGAAGAGCGCGGATTTCGTGAGTATGGTGGCGGGAAATCCGCGCTTCGCGATGACCTCCAGCGCGAGGCGCGTCACGCGGCACCTATCCTCCGCCTCCTGATAAGCATCCGTGACCGTGCCTACGAGTATTCTGCCCATCCTCGCCCTCCTGAGTTCTCTATCCAGCACGGAGGGGAGATTCCTGCGCACCCTGACGGCGCAAAAATCGGGGTCGCGCGTCACGTAGGGGGCGTAGCAGTAGGCGCAGCAGTGCCCGCACCCCGCGTAGGGGTTCACCGCGTACTCCGCCGCCCCCAGCCGCGTGGGGACGAGCGCCCTCTTCACGTAGACCTCACGCATAGTCGGTTATCCTCCTCTGGAACTTCCTTCTCCGGAGCAGGGCCGAGGCGGAGAGCCACCTCTTCAGCGGTATGTGGAAGAAGGCGGATATGGCGGCGAGGACCTCCTCAAACGTCTCAGCCTCCGCGGGGCCGTCGCGGAGCGCCGCCCTCACGTTCTCCCGGACGTGCCACACGCCAACGGGGAGTATGTACGACGGCTGTGCCTCCCTCAGCACCACGACCTCCGCCTGCCTCCCCATCCTCCAGAGGTGCTCGCTTACGGCCATGCGGGCCGCGTAGTAGCAGCCGCCGATGGAAGCGTAATCGCTCCTCCCTTCATAGAACTCGTGGTCGGAGATCAGGAACTCGTTCCTCCCGTAGGGGTTCCATATCGTGCCGGGGTACCACGCCTCCACGAGTTCGTAGCTCCACGCACCGGGCATCATGATGACGAGGAAGCGGTTTTCGAATCTATCGCTCCTGAAGATGAGGTAGCGGTCTATCGGCTCGTATGTCCTCACGTCTTTCAGAAACCTCTCCCCGATGGTGGAGTCAACCGCCGTTATGCTCCACCTCGTGGGCACCAGGCGCCTCTCAACTCCGAAGACGCCGGCGCTGAAGGCGCGCTGGATGCGCGTCACCTCCACCCCGTTCAGGTAAAGGGCGTGGACCGCCTCCGCCGCCCGGAGGTCAGTGTCGTAATACGCCTTCTCCAGGCGCGGGTCCGCCTTTGGGTTGTGCGGGTCGAACCTCCTCAGGGGCGCGCTGGGGCCGAAGGGCTGCGACTCCCCGTCCACCACTATGCGCTCAAGAGGCCGCTTCGCGAAGGCCACGTCCGAGTCCACGGGGCCCCGGGAAATGGCTATCTCCTGCAGCGTGGCCAGATATCTTCCTGGATCCCTCGCCTCTTCCACGCGGGCAACCTTCATCCCCCTCACGAGAACGCTCCTGTAGTTGAGTATGTCGTTTATTCTCAGATCAATCCACCTCTCGGGCGAGTCGTAGATGCTCGTATCCCCGATTTCGGGCGGAACCATAGGCCCGACCCTCACTTTCGGGTAACCGTGGCGCCCGACGAAGACGGAGGGGGGCGATGAGCCCGCGAACTCCTGAGAGACGCGACCCCTCGCCCTGAGGAGGGCGTAGTACTTCGCCAGGAGCGGGCAGGAGGTCTTCCCGCAGAGCATCTTCGACCCCTTGCAGAGGGCGCACCTCCCGGACCGCGCGAGCTGGCTCACCAGGTTCTCCCGCTTCCTCACGTACCAACCAGCCCCTCCGCGGGATTTAAAGGTTGTGAGGGGGGTGGGATGGAGCACCTCACAGATACCTCTCAAACCAGTCAATGATCGCCTTCAGGCGCTCCACGCGGTGCTTCGGCTTCCCGCTCCGCGACAGATCGTGGTTCTCCCCCGGGAAGAGAAGCATCTCCACCTCGCGCTCCAGGTATTTGAGGGCGGTGAATATCTGATACGCCTGCTCCGGATGACACCTCCAGTCCTCCTCGCTGTGAATGATGAGCAGTGGTGTCTTCATGTTCTCCACGTACGCCAGCGGGCTTCTGCGCCAGTACTCCTCCAGGTTTCTCCACGGCGGTCCCTCCACCTCCACGTCCGCGAAGTAGAACCCTATATCGCTCGTCCCGAAGAAGGAGATGAAGTTGCTTATGCTCCTCTGCGTCACCGCCGCCCTGAAGAAGTCGGTGTGTCCCACTATCCAGTTCGTCATGAACCCGCC
>MTNG01000021.1 GCA_002011395.1 Candidatus Aciduliprofundum sp. JdFR-45 | reverse complement strand
TGGCCGGTGCAAAGAAGACGTCGCGGTTGCCCGTCGTGAAGTAGAATTTACGGTACATTACCTCGTTCACGACATCGCCGTAATCGGGCGCCAGAAGCCCTCCACCGAAGCCCGCCACGAGGTCACCGTCGTTCAGGCCCACGGGTGGCCTTATAACGCTCGTGTAATAGTACATGAAAATCCTGTACTCGGGGGAGGGGTCTGTGGGTGCGTCGTAGACGCCGCTCCCCGGCCTGTTATCCCCGAGGGCGAAGAACCAGAAATCGCCCTCCGGCATATACCAGGGGTGAATGTAGGCGGTCCGGTTTTCACCCGGGCGCAGGTAGACGAGGAGTGTGAGGGAGTACGTCCCCCTGCTCACGTTGGATGTGTCTTCAAAGCCCTCGGCGACCACGTAATCGGGGTCCTGATTGAAGAAGTGGAGGTACACCCACCCATCCTCGGCGGTTGGGTTGGCCACGGTCACATTGACGTTGAAATCGTAAATGCGGAAGTTGACCGAGGTCTCACCGCGGTTCAGCAGATAGGCGCCCTGAGAGGATACGGTGAGGTTCCGCGCGTCCAGAAACGCCGTGTGGGGTGTGTTTATGCCTATGGAGTATATGCCGTATCCGGAGACGCGGTAGACCTCAACCTTCCATATTCCGCTGACGGTTGCCGTGTAGGTTATGCTCTCCACGCTGCCGTTTCCGGGGTTGCTGGAAGTGGCCGCAATTCCGCCCCCGGGGTCATAGAGGCGGAGTGCGAAGTCCGCACCCCGGGACGGCTGAACCTCCACAGTGATGATATCCCCTGCATTCACGGAAAACGCATACACATCGCCGCCGTCCGGGAACGTATCGTAGAGCGTCCCCGTGCTGCTGTCCACGAGGGACGCGTTGTTCAGGAATCCGTACCCCGCGTAGGGCACGTTGACCGCTATCTCAGGCGTGCTTTCATCGTCTGGCGTGCTCCTTATGTCAAACGCGATTATGCCCCAATCGCTCGTGCGGTCACCTGCCGCGAGAACCCCGTCCACGTCGCCGCTCCACGCCTTCGTCCTCAGGTCGTATATCAGGTCCAGCGTGAAACCGTTGCCTGGGTCTATGTCTATTATGTCATCGCGGAACGTCAGCCCCGTGTCGTCGTCAAAGGCGGCTATCTGTATCCACACCGCCTCGTCGCGGGTGGTTATCGAAAACGTCGCCTCCCAGTCAGCGTCAAACTCGCTGGAGCCGTCCCACACAGGGCTCTTCACCTCCACATCGTTGACCGACACTATGAAGTACGGGTCCGGGTCGCCGGCCAGGAGTGGGTCAAGATCCGGGTCGCACCAGAAGTACTCTATCCTCACGGTTATGTTCCCGCTCCACGACCACCCTGTAGGGGTCGTGGTCGTGTCGGGAATCGCCGACCTTCCTGCTTCCGGAGGAACAGCGAACACCATCATCACGACGAGCATCAGGGCAAACCATCTCATGCGATAACCCCCTGTTGAACACCCATGAGCGTGTATACGATATAAATCCATCGGCTCACTTAAATACCGGTGAAGACATCACCCGGTATGCCCTACGCCGTCAAGTTCGGTTATATAGGATGGAAATTCCACGGCTATCAGGTTCAGCCGGGGGTCAGAACTGTGGAGGGCGATATAAAGAGCGTTTTGAGGGAACACAGGGCCGGCGAGTGGACAGGGGGCAGCCGCACGGACGCGGGTGTCAGCGCGAGGGGAAACGTTGCCCGTTTAGACACCGACGACCCTATGAGGGCGCTTCGGATACTCAACGCGCATGTGGAGGATGCCTTTTTCTGGGCTTACGCCGAGGTAGGGGCCGACTTCAACCCACGCCACGCTGTGATGCGGTGGTACAGGTATTTTCTACCCTTCTCGGGCCACGACATGGATGCGATGCGCTCGGCAGCCGCGCACTTCGTGGGGCGACATGACTTCAGGGGCTTCTGCCGCCCGGATGGCAGGGATACCATCAGGGAAATACAGTCCGTGGAACTGCAGAGGAGGGGGGCCTTTATAGTGCTGGACATCAGGGGCAGGAGTTTCCTCTGGCAGATGGTCAGGAGGATCGTCGCCTTTTTGAACGAGGTAGGTCTCGGAAGAAGGGACTGCGAAGAGGCGATTTCGCTTCTTCAGGGTGAGGGGGAATACACGGCCGCAGCACCGCCAGAGCGGCTCATACTCGTGGACGTTGATACGGGCTTTGGTTTCACACCCGTTCACATGTCCCATCTTAGAGATCACCTCGTGAAAACGGCACTTGAGGGTCACATCCTGTCGGAAGTCGCTTGCGTTCCAGCGGGAAACCTTAAATCCGCGTAATGGCATCAGGCAACATGCGCCCGTCGTGGGACGAGTACTTCATGGCCATGGCGTACCTCGCCGCCTCGCGCTCCACCTGCCTGCGAAGGAAAGTCGGCGCAGTCATAGTGAGGGACAAACGACTTCTGGCCACAGGGTACAACGGACCCCCCAAGGGGCTGGCGCACTGCGATGTCACGGGGTGCATCCGGAGCGAGATGGACGTGCCGAGGGGGGAGAGACACGAACTTTGCCGCGGTCTGCACGCGGAGCAGAACGCCATAATTCAGGCTGCGGTACACGGCATATCCGTGAAGGGGGCGACCATATACGTGACCAATCACCCGTGCGTTGTGTGCGCGAAGATGATAATAAATTCGGAGATTGAGGAAATCGTCTACGCGGAGGGGTACCCGGACCGCCTCTCGGAGCTCATGCTGATTGAGAGCGGTATGTCCGTCAGGAGATACGCGCTGAAAAATGAAAAGATAAAGGGGCTTTTTCAGCGTTAGATGGCCTTCTCCAGTTTAAGGTACGACAGCAGCATAAACAGCCCAGGGAGTGTTCCTATGATCAGGCCCAGTATGAACAGCAACATGCCCTTCTCCTTGGCCGCGGATATGTTCTGCGCATCTATGAGGGGTATGTACTCCTCCTTTATCTTCTTCGCTATTATAAAGAACTCCACGAAGGCCAGAACGAAGTACATCCCGACCCATATGATGTTGAACGGTATGAATATGACCCACACGAGGTTCCACACGGCGTAAAGCAGAAAGAGCGCCGTGATGACCACCGCCAGAACGGCAGCCCAGTGCGCAAATTCGCGGGCGCTCTTCAGGTTCTCTGGTAGCCCGGGGGGCGGGGGTGTTTCCCTCAAGATACTTCTGACCTCCTGTTCAATGTCCATGAATTATCACCGTTCACATTATAACACCTCTCATTTATATATCTTTTCATCGTCTCAGGAGAGCCACGGGCGCCAGGAAGTCATCCCTCTCATACATCTCCAGAGCGCGCTGTCTGCTATCCCCGTTGCCCGTTGCGATGTGGTGCAGATGATATGTTATCCCTGCGTACAGAAACTTCCCCTCTCTTCTGAAATAGTCGGCCATATAGAGGAGATGCCCGTAATCACTCTTTTTCCGCGCTGCTATGAAGGTGGACACGATAGTGAACCACGTCTCCAGGTCCTCTCTTCTCAGGTCCATCAAAAACCTCTCCACGGCGCTCAGTTCCTCCGAGGCGCCTTTCACATCCCCCTGAATGCCCAGTATTGTGGCGATGTAGAGGCGCGCTTCCGTCTCCGCGAACCTGTCCCCTGTCCGGGTGAGGGGCTGCAGCGCCTCCCTCAGGCATTTCAGGGCCTCGTCAAACCTGCCGAGGTAGTAGTGCAGGATGCCGAGGTTGCTGAGAGATATGCCCTCCAGCCGGGCGTCGCCCACCTTTCTCGCGTATCCCAGCGCCTTCCTGTAATGGCTCTCCGCCTCCTCCATCTGACCCCTGCTGAAGTGTATTCTCCCGATGCTGTTGTGGGTGGTGCCTATCTCCGAAATTGCGCCTATTTTCTCCTTTATCTCCACGCTGCGCTCACCGCGTTTGACCGCTTCCTCGTACATTCCGAGCCGGCCCAGCACCACGCACAGGTTGTGATTGATCTCCCCCACGAGGTCCAGCATCCTCTCCTCCTCGGATATGCGAAGCGCCTTTTCGTAGTACTCACGGGCGCCGTCCAGATCCCCGGCGTACCAGCGCAGGCCGCCCATACCCATGAGCGCCTCGGCCACGGCTCGCTTCCACCCCCTGCCAGACACCTCTTCAAGGTATTCCTCCATGAGACGCTCTGCCCCTTCCACATCGCCCATGCGCACGGAGCAGACCGCGAGTCCGTACTTCGCCCTGATCTTCTCGCTTTCGGAAAACGATGGAGCGCTGAGGGCCCCTCTGAAGGCTTCCGCCGCCTCCTCCGTGCGTCCCTCCCGGAGAAGCAGGTTGCCCAGCCCCACCAGGGCGTCGGCACTTTCCCCCATTTTAAGCGCCTCCTGAAACATCTCGTGCGCCTCATCCCATCTGCCTATGACCATGCATAACCGTCCGGCGCGGGCCAGCAGGCGCGCCCTTTCCTCCCCCTCGGACAGGTCGGCGGCCATCCTGTACATATGGAGCGCCGATGGATACGCGAATTCTCCTTCAAGGGCCGACGCAGCCCGGAGCGCACACTCCCTAGCCCTCTCGGCGTCCCCACCTTTGTGATAGTGAATTGCAGCCCTGTAAAAATCCCCTTTCTCCTCGTAGTACTCCCCGAAAACGACCTCATACTCCTCGCG
Organism: Candidatus Aciduliprofundum sp. JdFR-45; assembly: GCA_002011395.1. GTDB lineage: Archaea > Thermoplasmatota > Thermoplasmata > Thermoplasmatales > JdFR-45 > JdFR-45. Next base: position 5,299 of record MTNG01000021.1, on the reverse strand, counting down.
AAGTGGAGGTGGTATGCTTCCGTAAACGACATCCCTCTCAAACCTGTGGTGAAACCTGACACCCTCCCTATGCATCTCCACGAGGCCCGTTTCCTCTGCGACCTTTCTCAGAGCGCGCAGGACGCCCAGACGGCGCATGCCCATGACCTCGGCCACCGCCTGCACATCTATCTCGTATCCGCAAACGGAGCACACTTCAAGGAGTTCGCGGTTCTCAACGAACTCAAGCCGTCTCAGGACCACCCCTTCCATGGTCGGCGGTATCATATCGGGGCTCTCGCCGGGAGGCATTCGGGATAGAAGACGTGCCATCTCCTCCACGTAAAGAGGGACTCCCTCGGCGCGCCCGTGGACGAGGTCAACAATCGCCGGGTCAACCCCGCCGCCCAGGATCTCCTCCAGGATCGCCCGTGTGCTGTCCGCGCTCAGGGGGCCGAGGTGCAGGGTCTCCACCGCTTCCTCCCGCTTCAGATGGTTTAGAAGTTGCATCACGGCCGCGTTTCTAGGGAGTTCATCGCTTCGCGCCGTGGCCACGAAGCAGACGGGGAGGCTCCTCAGACCCCTGATCAGGTGGTGGAGGAGCGCCACAGAGGCCTCGTCCATCCAGTGTATGTCCTCGAGCACAACGGCCAGAGGCCGTCCACCCCGCAGATACCTCTCCAGACCCCTCATCACGTTCGTGTGAATCCACTCGGCCCTGTGCTTCTGGTCAAGCGAGTACGTTCGCTCTCCCGACTCCTCTATGAACCGCTCAAGCATGGACTGCACGCCCTTCATCTTATCCATATCGCCGTTCCACGCCTCAAGGACGTGTGAATGCGTGTCCTCTATGCGGCTCAGGAGGTCCTCAAGGTCCGTCACCAGGTACTCACTCGCGTGCCCCTTCATTATGGCCACGAGGGTGAAGCCCTCACCCGCGGTGATGAAGAGCGTGTAGTCGCCGTATTTCAGTTCCCTTAGATACTCACCCCCCGTGGAGACGGGGGCGAGAGAATCCGCCACGAACATGCCCACGGCTGAGAGCATCGATGTGAATATGTCCGGGTCAACGGTCATCTCGCGCCCAGCCCATGCGAGGAGTATGCCCGAGGAGTCCGTCACAAGCAGGGCCTGTAAATCGGGGTCCGGGCTGTACCTTATGGTTCTCTCAAGGTCTATCTCCCTGAGCGCCTCTGCGAACGGTGCGTACTCAAGCCCGCCTTCCGGGAGACACGAACCTCTCGCGACAGTGCAGTCAATCCTCTCAAGCGTTCTTTCCACGAGTGTGCTCTTCCCTATCCCGGGCTCGCCTGTCACCAGGACCAGCCCTGTTTCCCCCTGGAAGGAGGAGAGGACGGCCGAGGCCAGGCGTTCAACCTCTGCGCTTCTTCCTGTAAACGCCATATCCCAGTACCACCGCTACCGCCATGGGTATGTATACGGGGTAGCGCATCTCGGGTATGAAAATGTTTCCCGGGATGGACATCCAGTGAACCTCGTCGGAGCCCTTCTGCCTGGTCGGCGGGGGCTCCCATTCACGCCACGCCACGTAGAAATCGCCGTTGGGACCAGCCGAAACCGTGGGGTCGTAGTCGCTGTACAAGCTCTTCGTGAGCAGATAGTCCCGCCCATCCCCCGCGCTGCTCCATCTGAAACCGCCATCCGTGGAGTTGGAGTAGTGGAGTTGCCTCACGCCCGTGTCGTAGTCGTACTCGCTCCAGACGACGTGGTACACGCCGTCATCCGGCGTCACCGCTATGGCCGGCGCTCTGGCGTTGAACTTATCGGGATAGCTCACTATGTCATCACCACCCGCCCCGGTCCACCCCACGCCGTCGTACGTGGAGTGGTGTATCTCCACCGTACCACCTATTTCATCGTACTCCTCCCACACGGCCACGACCGTTCCGAAGGCCGCCGCGGAGACGTTCAGCGCGTCGTAGCCGTCGGCGTAGCTGATCATATCCAGCGTCCACGTGGCCCCACCGTCCTTCGACATGGAAACGAAAACCTCGTAGTTCCCGCCCCTGGGCTTGTTCCACACGACGTATATCACATCGTTCCTGTCCACCGCGATGTCCACGCTCTGGACATCACCCACGAGGGCCGGGTCGGAGACGAGCGTGTACTCCCGCTGTGAGGACCACGTGACCCCACCGTCCTTTGACTGCGCGTAGTAGGCTTCCCACTGCTTGACGGATGTGTTGAAACCCATCCAGGCCATGTGGAGCACTCCGAGGGAATCAACGGCCAGTTTGGGAGCCACGCAGTCCGTGACTATAACCTCCTCTGGGTTCGTTATCATGTTGTCGGCGCGGGTGCTGCTCCACGTGGCCCCCCCATCCGATGAGTTCCCGAACATGATGTGCCACTGCCCGTTGACGTTCTCCTGCCAGACAACGTAAACGTTTCCCTTGAACTCCACGATGTCGGGGTTCGTGGCGTCCTGTCCGTTGTTGTAGGATATGACCTGATCCTCCTGCGAACCGTACCACGTGACCCCCCCGTCGTGTGAATATGACAGGTGTATCTCCCTGTTCGTGAGGACCAGCTCATCCCACACCACGTATATGTCGCCGAAGGGCGATGACGCCATGGACATGTTCAGGGCGTTGTTTTCATCCAGATTGTTGCTTATTATGATCTCTTCTCCCAGGGCCCTGGTTTCCTCCCCCGTTATCGTGCTTCCAGTCCAGGGAGCATAAACAATGGCGATGGCGGCGCATATGAGAATGACGACCACGGCCGAGCGGATTTTCATGCGATACCCTCCATTGATTTGTTATAACCATGAAAGCATATAAAACTTTTTAAAAACCCATGGCTTAATATAGGACCTGTGGTCTTAATGCCCGTGGGCGGAAACGGAGAGAAGGCAGACCCGAATATGCCGGTGGCTGTGTGGCGCGAGAGGGATTCGCTGAGCGGGGAGGTCGTGGACGCCTTCGTCATGGTGCTCCGCACCTCGGGCTGCAGATGGGCCAGGGGAGCCGGGTGCACCATGTGCGGATATCGGAGGGACACACATCCCGGCGTCGGTCCAGAGCACCTGAGAGCACAGCTCAAATGTGCGCTGCAGCGGTACGGCGGCGAACCCATCGTTAAGATATACACCTCTGGCAGTTTCCTGGACCCTGAGGAGATACCCCCCGACTTCGCCCGGGAGGTCCTCTCCTCCTTCGCATCCACAGCATCCCGCGTGCTCGTGGAATCGCGGCCGGAGTACATCGCGGACGATGCTCTGGACATGCTCTCCGCCTTCAGGGAAAAGGTCTGGGTGGCCATCGGGCTGGAGAGCGCCAGCGATGAGGTTCTGCAAAAATGCGTTAACAAGGGCTTCACCGTGGACGTCTACGTGGAGGCGGCCCGGAAGCTGAGGAGCGCAGGCATTCCGCTGAAGACCTATGTTCTTCTCAAACCACCCTTCCTCAGCGAGTGGATGGCCGTGGAGGATGCCGTGAGAACCGTGGAGTTCGCCGTGGAGCACTCGGCGGAGGTGTCCATAAACCCCGTGAACGTTCAGTCCGGCACGCTCGTTGAGCATCTCTGGCGCCGGGGTCTTTACAGACCGCCATGGCTGTGGAGCGTGGTGGAGGTCCTACTACGGACTCACGGAAAGGGTAGAGTGGTATCGTACCCCACGGGCGGAGGGAAGAGGAGAGGTGCGCACAACTGCGGCAGGTGTGACGGTGAGGTGCTCCGTGCCATACGGGAGTATTCTCTGAAAGGCGAGGCAGACGTGTTCGCATCCCTGAACTGCGGGTGCAGGGAGCGATGGAGGGCCATTATGGAATATGGGCGCGTCACGCTCAACAGCGACGACGTGTGAGACGCCACGTTTTTATATTCTCCGACCTTTCCTCTCACCATGCCCGTTGTGCGCCTGCTGAGGTCCGAGATGAGAAAGCTGTATCCGGAAATAGATTTCAACGAGTTCGTAGAGAGGATACCGCTCCTCGGAGCGGACGTCAAGAGGGTTGAAGAGGAGGAGATTCACGTTGAGTTCTTTCCCGACCGGCCGGACCTCTACACCGTGGAGGGGGTGATACGCGCCTACAAAGGGTTCATCGGAAGGGAAATCGGTCTCCCGCGGTACGGGGCCACACCCTCGGGCATAGAGGTCACCGTGGACGAGAGCGTGGCCTCTGTAAGGCCGTACATCGCGTGCGCGGTTGTGAGGGGCGCCGAGGTGGACGAGCCCTTCATAAAGAGCGTGATGGACGCACAGGAGAAACTGCACGAAACAGTTGGGCGGCGCAGGAGGAAGGTGGCCATAGGACTGCACGATCTGGACCGCGTGGTCCCGCCCTTCACTTACCGCGCCGCTCCGCCGGATTCCATAAGATTCGTGCCTCTCGGATTTGATAGAGAGATGACTCTGAGGGATGTGCTGAGGGAGCACCCCAAGGGTAGGGAGTACGGACACATCCTGGAAGGGGCTGACGCATATCCGGTCATCCTGGATGCCAGGGGTGAGGTACTCTCGTTCCCGCCCATAATAAACGGCGTGCTGACGCAGGTTCGCGAGGACACGAGGAATATATTTATAGATGTTACGGGCACGCACAGGCCCACCGTTATGAAGGTGGCCACCATACTCACCACGTCCCTCGCCGAGAGGGGGTGGCGCGTTGAGACCGTTGAGGTGCGTTATCCTTCGGGTCCAGAGACCTCCCCCGACCTCGCCCCGAGGAAAATGGAGGTCCCTCTGGATTACATAAGGAGAATAATATCACCCGACCTCAGGGAGGAGGAAATCGTGGGGGCGCTTCACAGGATGAGGATGGGCGCGGAGGTTGTGGGGAGCGTTGTGCACGTGGAGATACCTCCTTTCCGGGCGGACATAATGCACCCCGTGGACGTGGTCGAGGACGTGGCCATAGGCCACGGGTACTGGAGGTTCGAGGGACACCTTCCAGAGCGCTANACTGTGGGTGAGCCGCTGCCCGTGTCGGGGCTCGTTGAGAGGGTGCGCCTCGCCTTTGTGGGGCTGGGCCATCTGGAGGTCACGACGCTCACCCTCTCGTCCGAGGCGAGGCAGTATAACAGGATGTCCGTGGAGCCGGAGCCGGCGGTGGTTGTGATGAACCCCATCACGGAGGACCACACGGTGCTGCGCACGTGGCTCATACCGTCTCTGCTGGAGATTCTGGCGGAGAACAGGCATCGCGAAACGCCGCAGCGCATATTTGAGGTGGGCGACGTTGTGGACGCGAGGGGGCAGGGTAAGAAGTTGGCCTTCGCGGTGGCGCATTCCCGGGCGGGCTTCAGCGAGGCGAAGTCCATAGTTGAGGCGTTTTTGACTGCGGTCGGCATACGG
>MTNG01000056.1 GCA_002011395.1 Candidatus Aciduliprofundum sp. JdFR-45 | reverse complement strand
CACCTCCCTTTTAAGAAATCCGAGCACCCTTGAGGCGTTCTCCAGCGCCGCCTCGTTTCCCTTCATGGCGGGTATCCATGTGCCAACCATCTCTATTTCAACGTTCCTTATGAGGTCCTCCACCCAGAGTTCGCTTGACCTGCTCGCTATGAGCATGCGCTCCCTGAGGTGCAGGCGGTGGGGCAGCGTGTAGCGCATGGCGAACAGGACGTCCTCCGCCCTGACCTCATCTCGTCCGTGGAAGTAGGCGCGTGCCCTCGCAACCCTCACGGTGTCCTCCCACCACCTCTGCCCCAGCGTCTGGAGCAATGCGTGGCATGGTTCGTTCCTCCACCGGCAGGATGAGCAGAGGTTTCTCAGGACGTCCGGCGAGAAGAGAGCCCTGTCGCCCTGCACACAGGCGTTGAGGTATCTGTGGATGAGCAGCAGCATGGTCTTCACGGCCCGTGGGACCTCAACCGCCTCAACCTCGCTCCAGATATCCCTCATCTCATCCACGCTCAGCACGGGCCTCGCCTCGCCCCGCGGGTCCCAGGACTCCATGTCCATCACCTTCATCACGCCCTCCGGGTCCAGGCTCCTCATGGTGAAACTGCCCGTTATGCGGTCCATGAGGGCGCGCGGTATCTCCGTGGAGGCAGCGTCAAACGGGTTCGCGTCCAGTATCATGAGGTAATCGGGCGTGCGGAATCGCCTTTCCCTCAGCCGTATCTCCCCCTCGGCCATGAGGCCCAGGAGGGCGTTGTATATCCGCGAGTTGCCCCTCTGCAGTTCGTTCACGAACTTGAACGGCGAGGTGATTATGTTCCGCGGCTCCACGACCTCCTCTCCCCTCATGAGCGCCCCCACGTCCACGTGGAAGAAGACGTCGTAGATTGTGAGCTCGTTCATCAGGTTCACGACGGCCATCTCGTCCATCTCCAGCCCGAACATGACCCTTCCAACCAGGTACGCGTAGAGCGACTTCCCGTAGCCGTAGGGGCCCAGGAGGAGGAACTTCCCGTTGCGCACCAGCGGCACTATGGAAAGTATCTCCTCCAGCCCCCGCGGGACCGCGTACCACCTCTTGACCTCCTCAACGGCCTCCAGATATCTATCTCTCATCACCATTTCCACGCACCCTCCAATATTTCGTCCAGCGCCTCCTGGAGCAGGGCGTGTAGACGTCGCCCGTCATACTCGCCGAAGAGCGCGGTGAGCGCTCTCTCCGTGGGCACGATGTACCCGCGGTGCACCCTCGCGTAGCCCTTGAACAGTGCCTCAACATCGCCCCCAACGCTCTCAGCAGTGTACTCGGGCCTGCGCATGCTCAGGAGGTCCGCCGTGCTGGCGAGCAGCACCTCCAGGAGGTGGGGCGGCACATCGCTGATGGCCTGCCCCAGCCGGTGAAGCCCTATGTTCCTCTCCTCGCGGTGCCCTGCGGAAATGGCCACGGAGGGGGGCGCGGGTTCCCTCCCTATGCGGTCGCCTGCGAGGCTCCTCATGGAGTAGAACCTCCACAGCCAGAGCCGAACCCTGCCATCGTCGCGGGTGCGCGCCAGCGTCTCGGGGCTGAAGATCTTCCAGTCCCTCAGGACCACGCGCCCTATCTCCAGCAGGGGGTCGGCGCCCTTCAGGACGAGTTCGTGGTACGTCTCGGCCAGCACATCGTGAAGCGGCGGCGCCTTCATTTCGCTGAAGAGTGCGATGTGGCCCGCGCACGCGCCTCTGAAGAGGCACGACTGCATGGTGCACCTCCTGAGGGGCACCGTGGAGAAGTGATGCGGCAGCGCAGCGAGGTTCATCAGCGTTTGCAGGCCGAGTTCCACGACCTCATCCCCCACCCTCCACCTTCTGCCCGGTTCGCTCCCACCGCGCTCGCACACCGCCATGTAAGCGAGAAGTGCCAGCGCTTCCCTGCCCCGGTCTCCCGGCTCACTCCCGTAGGGGTTTCTGTGTATGACAACCTCCGGCATGTCACCGCGCTGCACCTCCACGACGACCTCCGCCGCGCCGAGCCGCGTTGCGAGTTCCCCCGGCCCGGGTGAATCGCCGCACCTCACAGCGCCCGTGGCGATGGTGTGCCAGATGCAGGCGAAGTCCGTGTAGAGGTACTCCGCGGGTATCATCGCGGCCACCTCCCGCCCGCCTCCGCCTCGCGGCGCAGCGCGTCAAATAGCGCATCCGTCGCCTTCGGACCTCTCGGCCCCCACCTGACGAACCCCTCCCTGTAGACGGACGAGTGCCTGAGGGCTCCCCAGATCTCCAGCGGCGTAATGACCGAGAATGAGCCGTGCATGGCCATCCCATTGTGCAATTCATCGCAGAGGGCCGCGAGCAGCAGCGCCCTCTCGGCGTCCCCCAGCCTGGAGGCGAACCTCTCCACGGGTCCTCCCGTGCTGCGCCCCATCCACAGTTCAGAGGCCTCCATGCCGAACAGCAACACGTCGGTTCCCGGAGCCCTGTCCGTCACGATGCGCGCCCCGGGTAGATGGTCGAGCGCCGTTCGCACGCTGTGGTACCTCATGCCGCAGTGCAGGCAGAGAAAGTGCCGCCCGTCGTATACGAGCGTTTTCGGGTCGCACACGCTGGCGCGCGCGTAAATGGCCACCTGTTGAAAATCTGCCCTCTCCCCCCTCTCGGCCAGCGCCGCTGTCAGAGCGTGGAGCGGGTCGGCCCCCGTGCGCAGCAAAAGGCTGTACCACCTCCACGCGTAGCCCTGGCTGCAGTCGCGGACCATCTGGGAGGGGCTTGAGAGGGCCACGAGGGGGTTGCAGACCACCCTGAAGGGGCATCCATGGCACTGCCTGTTGGACGGGGCCGTCTTTCTGTGGTTTGCCACGAGGCTGGCCAGCCGGGCCACGGCGTCCACACCGATGTGTGCGAGGGAACCGTTCACCTCAACGCAGAATGGGGTGGGCAGCGCGTCGCGGAGGCGGCGGAGAAGCGCGTGGTCAAAGCCCGAGTAGGTGTCCAGCACGCCGCGCTTAATGTTCATGGCGGCCGCGTACACGAGCAGCCCGATAACCTCCAGAACCCCATCCATGTCGCCCATTAGCGTGTAAGCGGGCTGAACCTCCACGCACAGTTTGAAGTCCTCGCGCAGCGTCACCCTCATGAGGAGGTGCGTGCTACCGAAGGCGAGGAGCAGCGGTACGCCGTCGCCCGTGTCCAGCGCGCTCTCAATTTTCCTCTCCAGACGCTCCACCGGCACCCTCTTTGAGCCCCGACCCTTCCGTACCATCTTCCACCTGCAGCTGTACCCTGTGAGGAGGTACCCGATGTCCGTCACCCTCATATCTGTGCCGATGCTCACGGACGCATCACCTCCCCAGCGAGGTCTTCCATCATGCGCGCCACCTCCCGCCCCTCCTCCCCGAGCAGGGCGATCCAGAACCTCTCGGAGGGCAGAACCGCATCGCCTCGGAGCACCGCGTAGCCCTTCAACCCCTCACGGACACGCGTTGGGTCGGGGTACTCCTCCACCGGGGGGACGTGCGGGTCCAGGGTGAGAACCGAGATGGCCGAGCGCAGGAGAAGCGCGGTCTCCTCCTGCCCGACCTCCTCCATCACGGGCTCCAGATTCTGCATGAAGCCGCTGAACAGGTTGTGCGTGTCAGTGAATGGATCCGCAATGTTGAGCAGCATGGTGAACACGCTGCTCCTCTTCAGCGAGCGCGCGTAGACGGTGTAGGCGCCGGTTAGTCCCTCCAGCAGGAGCATCTCGCCCATAACCATCAGGGGGTCCTCACCCGCCAGCAGGTGCGAGAAGTACGCGTCCGACACATCGCTCCACCCGATGGGAACGTGCATCCTCATCGGCTGAACCTCGCACACGGCGAGCAAGGGGCAGATGTCGCACTCCTTCACCTTCATAAGGTCTGTCTGCTTTCCGAGCGGACCCCACAGAGCGTTTAGCGTCCGCAGACCGGGGCGCACCTCCACGCCGTCCACGACGAAGGCATCCGGTGGCTCGGCCCCCGCCCCCTTCATGGCGACGTGGGCCACCAGCGCGAGCGCTTCCTTCGCGAGGAAACCCGGCTCTTCCCTGTAAGGTCTGTCGGCCACAATCACCTCGTTGCCCTCAACGCGCACGACAACGCTAACCTCGTTTGCCATGTCCGCCATGTACTCGCCCTCGCGGAGCACATTGACCTTGCCGCTGACGCTCCCGGACGCGAGCACCTGCCATCTGCAAAGCATATCGGTGTAGAGATAACCCGATGGGAACGCGGGGACCTCAAGGTTCAACGCAACCACCTCCCTTTTCTTCCGGCCTCATCTTCCAGCAGGGCCAGCAGTTTATCCGTCGCGACGATTCCCACATCGCCGGCCGGCCCCTCCTCCACCTCTATCAGCCCCTCCTCCCTCAGGCGCGAGCGCATAGCCCTGTGCGCGGGGTATATCTCAGCCACCTGTGGGGGATGGCCCGGCGAACCCCACAGGGACCTCAGGGCGATGAGGAGCAGAGCCCTCTCCTCCTCTGTGCGATCGCGGAGCACGCGCCACACGGGTCCGCGGGTTTCCAGCCCGCACCAGAGGAACCTCGCCTCCTCCACGAACTCCATCGCCCCTTCCCTCTCCAGGGGCGAGATGACGGGTGCATCGCCCACGCCGTGCTCCCCCTCCATGTGCCTCCTCGCCTGTGGGAGCGTTGCGAATGTGCGGCCGCAGAGCATGCAGTACACGCGATTGCCGTCGTGGAGTGTCGCTCTTTTCCCGTAACCCATGTGCGCGGCCATCCAGACCACCATGGGTCTGCTGATCCTCGGCCCCGCGCGCGCGGCCGCCGTGGAGAGCACATGGTACACGTCCACACCGGCCTTTCTCAGGTATGCGAGTGCCCACTCCACGAGGAGGTTCGGGTTCTCCCCCGGTCTCCGCGCATGGGCTCTGCAGGGGCCGGGGCAGACGGGCGCGTACCCGCACTTGCCGCAGTCCCCGCTGGTCACCTCGCCGCAGAGGCGGAGCAGGTGGACGAGCGCCTCCGGGCTCGGCAGGAGCGGCCTCCCGTTGACCGTGACCAGCGGGTCGTCCGGCAGCATGCCCCTCGCCTCGTCCAGAAGCGGATGGACCTCCTCTGGGTAGTCGTCGTATAGCCCCATCTTTACGCTCCTGACAGCGGCACGGACGAGCAGGCCTATCGGGTGCACGGGCACCTCTGCGTTTATGTAATGGAAATTGCATATGTTCCACGCGTGCAACCACCTCCCGCGCACCCGCGTCGGTATGTAAACCGTGGCCCTCCCAATTCTGACGAGCACCGGGAAGTTATCGCCCCGCTCTATGAACGCCTCCAGATCGCTCCGGAGGTCGCACGTGACCCACCCGCCCACCACTCCAGAGCGCAGGAGGGCCCAGGCACACGGCATGTCAATCCCGAGCTCCGCGGCGTGCGAGACCTTCATGGTTTCAACACACCTCATCCCGTATATCCGTTTGGCGCCGAAGTTTCGGTGATAAGTTTATATACAGGCGGTGCGCGTCTTATCCCATGGCGGGCAGAAGGCTTAACGTTGATCTGGACGAAGAGGTCGTGGCCCGGCTGGAGTCCTTCAAGAGGATCTTTGACACCGTCATAGGCGAGGAGAGCGCTTGGGACGAATACGTGAGCGTGGTTCTATCGGTGGGGCTGGCGAAGATGCTCCGCGACGTCATCCCGGAGGGCGCGGAGTGGGAGACCATAGAGCGGATATTCACGCGGCACCACGTCATCGTCTCGGACCTGATCGCCTCCGCGTGGAAGAGCATGAAGGAGGAGGGGAAGGTGAACGGGAAGAGGATGCCCGGGTACTTCAGGTGATGAACATGGCGCGTGAGACCACCCTCTATGTCAGATACCACTGCCCCGTCTGCGACAGGGGCTACAGCACACCGGATGAGGTTGAGATGTGCATTAAAAGGCACGAGCGGTCGTCTATGATTATGCTCTGAGGTGTCCGGAGTGCCGCCCGATAAACGCACGGAACCCATCAGGTTTGAGTGCACGGGGAATCTGTTCACGGACGCCCTGAAACTCCACGCCCTGCTCAGAGAGGCCCTTGAACCTCGGACGCGCGTGGACTGGGAGAGGAAGGTTTCCGTTCGCATTGACCCTCGTCCGGTCGTTCTCGTGGGACGCAGGGGCGATGTTCAGGAGGCCGTGGAACTCGCGCTCCTCGCCGGGGAGACTTTCCTCCTGAGGGTGTGGGACGAGGACAACCTCATCCACGAGACCTACAGGCCGAAGGTGGGCGAGGTGCGCCTCCTGACAGCGGAAAACGGCGAGAGCGCGGTGGAGATAACGCTCACCTATGAGCACGTATCCACCGAAATACCGCCGGGACACCCCGACAGATACGGGGACGGCCCCGAGCACGATCCATTCTGAGCGGTCACGCGCCGAAGCCCTCTCTCACCCGCTCCCCGAACATCTCCCTGAACCACTCCCGGTTCTTCGTGTGCACCGGGATGATAACGTCGGGGTCGGCGATCTCCACGAAGCGCACGAGGTCCTCCGGCGATATGTGCCCGGACGCGTGCCACCCGCGCTCCGCCTTTATATCCCCGCCTTCCACGACCAGCCCGTGCAGGCGGAGTTCAAACAGGCGAATCCACTCCACGAGTTTCTTTATGTCCAGGTACATCTCCTCGTTGAAGGGCTCCGTGGCGGAGTATATGTAATCCCCGCCCCTCACGTCTATGTCCAGCAGGTTCTTCATGTCGTAGTAGGAGAAGGCGAGCACGTAGGCGGAGGGGTTCGCGCGGATTTCTAGGGGGTCCACCATGATGTGGCGGAAGCGACTCCGCACGTCCCTGACCCACCTGTCCTCCCTCCCGCGCAGTTCGCGGTACACCGCCACGCCTCTCAAATCAATCCCGAGGGCGTCCATGGCGTAGATGTCCTTCTCCGTCACCACGAGTCGCCTTCCGGCCCGCGCGGCGATGTCCCTGAAGGTTTCCAGGCGCTCAAAGTTCCGCGCCCCGAAGTCCGCTATGACCAGCCCGTCCGCCTCCTCCACGACGGCCCTGCATCTCTCCTCCACCTCGCGCTCGCTCACCGTCTCCCTCTCATCCCCCGCCCTCGTGCCCTCCACGATGAGGACGCTCGCGCTCCTCGCCCGCTTCGCGAAGGCCCAGGTCAGGTCGCCATTTTTCCCCTGCGTCCGCATGTCGCCCGTGTAGGCGATGGGCGTCTCTGTCCAGAGTATGTACGCGGTCGCCCCGTAGATGGAGTGGTCCACGGGATGCGCTTCCCACTCAAACGGCAGGGGGTTTTCCAGACGCCAGAACTCCTCCATCTCCCCGCCCCCCGGGAGCACCTTCCAGAACTCCTTATGGCACGGTGCGGGGGGCTCGGTGGGCACGACCGCGCGCGTCGTGAAAACCGCCTTCTTCGGTGCACACAGCACGCGGGGATTGTCCCCGGCGGCGCTTCTGACCTTGTAGTACAGCGCCTCTATCGTTATGTCGCTCTTGCCCGTGTCCCTCATGGTCTTCATTATGGTGAGCGTGGTGGGCGAGGCGATCAGCGGCACATCGCCCCTCAGCAGCCCCGCGTACCCGCAGTGGTCCAAATGGGCATGGGTGATGAACACCGCCCCGACGGGTAGCGATTGATACTCGTGGATGTGGACGTCCGCCGGGATCAGGTCCTTTCTGTATATGTTGAACTCGGGAATCAGCCCGAGTTTGAGGAGGTCGTGCACGCCCCTCGTGACCCTTTCCCTAAGGAACTCGTCGTAGTACCTCCCGTGCAGTTCAAAGTTCATCCCGAAGTCCAGGAAGACGCCCGTCCCGAACTCCTCCACGTAAATCTTCGTGCCTCCCACGGTGTTCAGCCCGTCCAGAACGCGGATGGATGTCATGCTTTTCCCTTCGCATCTGCGGTATAAATATCTTGCTGCGAAGTGAAACAGAAAGGTTTTTAGGGGCCGGAGGCGGTTGCATGGGATGCACGGGTGGTGGCGATGAAGGGGGACATGCATGGTCACGCGATGAAAGAGGGGCACGGTGTGAAGTCCCGCGGTTACGTGGTCGCCATGGTGGGCGACGGCGTGAACGATGCCCCTGCACTCGCGCAGGCGGACGTGGGGATAGCCATCGGTGCGGGGACCGACGTGGCCGTTGAGGCCGCGGACATCGTTCTGGTCAGGAGCGACCCTCTGGACATCGTAGCCATCGTCGGTCTGGCGCGCGCCACGTACAGGAAGATGGTTCAGAACCTCCTCTGGGCGACGGGGTACAACGCGGTGGCCATACCGCTGGCCGCGGGCGTTCTCTACGGCCTCGGAATACTCCTGAGCCCCGCGGTCGGGGCTGTCCTCATGTCACTCAGCACGGTTATCGTGGCGGTGAACGCGAGGTTTCTGAGGATGCCTGAGGGCGCGGTTTGATGCCGTTGACCCGTACCAAAATCTTATTGTATGAGCACCGGATGCTCAATGGGGTGCAGATATGAGGCGCGGGATGCGGATGGCGCGGATGGGGGGGAGGGTACTGGTGAGAGGATTACACGGGAAATACTGGCTTGATTCTCGGGAGGGGATGAGAAGAATGTTCTTTCTCTGTCTGCTAATAGATGCCGCAGCAATTTTAAGTTTTATTGGATATTATTTTAATATAATTGTAAATACGGATCCCATGAATCAGAAACTGATGGTGGTTATGATAATCTGTTTCATTTTCTCTGTTATTGCAACATACATTTATAATCCGCGGATGTGGGACATGCTTGACATTCTGTATGAAAACGGTCTCAGCGGCATAGGCGCACCCTTTGCTTATTACTCCGAAGTTGAGAAAATCGCATATGGGGTAAATCCATACACAGGCAAAAGGTACATCCAAATCTTCATCAAGGGCAGACCATGGCAAAAGTGCCCCACCTATCAAGAGAGCGAATACATCAACGACTTCTTTGAGCGTGCGATTGAGATACTCAGGGAGAAGTGTCCGGACGTCCCGTGGGTTGAGATGGAGTGGCTGGAGTGGAAGAAGAAAAAAGGAGGTGAATAGAGGTGGCTAAGTATACGCTGCATGAGTACATAGTCATAGGCCTGGGCGCTGCGATCCTCGCGTGCATACCCATACGCTTTATCCTGTTTCCGGGCAGCCCCGCAAACTACATAATCGCCGTGATTTTCCTCTTCAGCGGGGCCTTTATAATCTATACTGTGGACAGGATGCATAAGAGACGCGAGGCCATGAGAAGCGGGTGAACCACTATTGGTTATCGCCCTGTTTTTTAACAGTATTCAAAATTCTTAGAGGATGGGGGCCATCACACCACCCTTTATATCCTGCGCCGTGCATTTACCCCCATGCTCCGCGAACTGCTCAGGGAGTTCAACGACCAAGTCGTAGTGGTGGAAGACAGCGTTTCCCCGGAGTGCGGCATCACCCCTCACCTCCGGAAACACCCCGACAAGGTTGTCCACTTCCGCGACCTGGACGGCTGGGAGGCCGTCGGGAATCTCTGGGCCACCCGGGACAGAATCGCACGTCGCCTCCGAACGGACTTCAGGGGGCTGAAAACGCTGCTGCTTGAGGCGATTGAGGAACCCGAACCATGCGAGGTCCTCCCGGACCCACCCTTCATGGAGGTGAGGGACCGCGCGGACCTCCTGTCCCTTCCCATACCGAAGTACTTCCACGGCGACGGCGGGAGGTACATCTCCTCCGGCGTCGTCTTCGCCGAGTGGCGTGGGGTGAGAAACGCCTCCTTCCACCGCATGATGGTTCTGGATGAGAGACGGGCTGCCATACGCCTCGTCCCCCGTCACCTGCACAGGATGTACACGGAGGCGCTCCGGGAAGGGGAGGAGCTGCGCATCGCCGTTTCCATAGGTATGCCCCTCCCCATGCTCATGGCCGGAGCGATATCCGTGGAGTACGGTGTGGACGAGGCCACCATAGCGAGCGCCATCAGCCGACGCGCCTTCGGGAGGCCGCTGGCGATGGCGGAGGTGGAGGGCCTTCTCGTGCCCTATGACTCGGAATTTGTTCTCGTGGGAAGGATAACGGAGGAGAAGGTGGACATAGAGGGGCCC
>MTNG01000117.1 GCA_002011395.1 Candidatus Aciduliprofundum sp. JdFR-45 | reverse complement strand
CCTCTTCACGACCACGCTGCTCTACTCCACGCACCAGAAGCATGACCTCGTGAAAAACATCGGCGTAGAGGTTGGGGATGAGAAGGGCGTTGAATTCCTCTACAGGGACTGGCGTCCCGCCTCGCCCCAGGGGGAGAGGTACGCACGCAGCGTGGGGGCTCACGTGCAGGGATACTGCGGGTGCATATTCAGCGAGAGGGACAGGTACTGGAAGCCGCTGATATGACCCGCGCCTGAAAACTATTTATATGGTGCGGGCGTTTTTTCGGATGCGTGAGGACCATGCTTCGAATTTACGACACGCTCAGGAAGAAAAAAGTGGAGTTTCGCCCGAGAGACGGCATCAAGGTTATGATGTACGCCTGCGGCCCCACGACCTACGACCACGCGCACATGGGGCACGCCAGGACAGCCATGTTCTTCGACTTCTTCAGGAGATACCTGGAGATGAAGGGTTACTTCGTCGTCTACGTCTCCAACGTGACGGACATAGACGACAAGGTGATAAACAGGGGGAAGGAACTCGGCGTGGAGCCCGTCTCCCTCGCGAGGATGTACGCGAAGGAGTACTTCCGCGATATGGATGCCCTGAGGGTGCGCAGGCCGAACATCACCCCCTACGCCACAGACCACATTCCGGAGATCATAGAATTCGTGGAGGGGCTCATAGAGAAGGGTTACGCATACGAGAGCGACGGCGACGTCTACTTCTCCGTGGAGAAATTCCCGGAGTACGGCAAACTGTCAGGGAGGCGGCCGGAGGAGATGCTGGCCGGTTACAGCAGGGTGAGCACCGATAAGAAGAGGTCTCCTCTGGACTTCGCGCTGTGGAAGGCGGCCAAGGAGGGCGAACCGGCGTGGCCCTCCCCGTGGGGTCCGGGGCGGCCAGGATGGCACATAGAGTGCAGCGCGATGAACTACCGCTACTTCGGGCCAACGCTGGACGTGCACGGCGGCGGCACGGATCTGATCTTCCCCCACCACGAGAACGAGATAGCGCAGAGCGAGGCGCTCACGGGGAGGCCCTTCGCCCTGCACTGGGTCCACACGGGGATGCTGAACGTCAACAGGGAGAAGATGTCAAAATCGCTGCGCAATTACTTCCTAGTACGCGAGGTTCTGAAGGGCTGGAGGCCCGAGGTCATACGCGTGGCGCTTTTGAACGCGCATTACAGGACACCTCTGGAGTACTCCACGGATGTGCTGGAGGAGGCGAGGAAGGTCCACGATAAGATATGGGGCGCGTGGCAGTCCCTCCCCTCGGAGGGTGAGGGAAACAGGGAGAGCAGGTGGGTTGAGAAACTCGTGGAAATCCTGAACGACGACCTGAACACGCGGAAGGCCTTCACGCTCGCGCTGGAGGCGGTGGCAAAGGAGACAGATGCCGCTGCGCTTCGCGGATTTCTGGAGGTCTTCGACGCACTATTCAGCGTGATACCCGTTGAGACGGGCGGGGGCAACGAAAACGCCCTCATAGACCTGCTGGTGGAGGTGCGGGACAGGGCCCGGAAGAAGAGAGACTACGAGATGGCGGATTACATAAGGGATGCGCTCAGGGAGATGGGAATCCTGCTGGAGGACACAAAAGAGGGGACAAGGTGGAGGAGGGCTTAGGGGTCCCTGATTCCGTCCTCCGTGACGAGGATCACCGTCTCCCCCTCGGGGAGGTGCGGTGAATCTATCAGCCGCGCTATTCTCCGACCCTGCTTGTGCTTTTTGAGATATATGCGGTACGTTGAGGTGTGTGCCACTATGTGCCCGCCGATGGGCGAGGTCGGGTCTCCGAAGAAGACGTCGGGCCGTGCAGATACCTGATTTGTGACCGCTATCACCGCGTTGAACCTGTCGGCGAACTTCAGGAGCATGTGCATGTGCTTGTTGAGCTTCTGCTGCCTGTCCGCCAGCGTGCCCCTGCCCACATACTCGGCGCGGAAGTGAGACGTGAGGGAATCCACCACGAGCAACCTCACGGGGTACTCCTTCGCCACCTCAAACGCCTTCTCCACCAGGAGCATCTGGTGATGGGAGTTGAAGGCCCGCGCCACATGGATCTTCTTCAGCACCTCTATGGGGTCCAGCCCCTGTGCCCGCGCCATCTGGGCGATCCTCTCGGGGCGGAACGTGTTCTCCGTATCTATGAATATCGCGTGTCCGTCCAGCCCCCCCATGTCCTCCGGCATGGTGACGTTGACCGACAGCTGATGCATGATCTGCGTCTTGCCGCTCCCGAACTCGCCGAAGACCTCCGTTATGGCCTGCGTCTCAAATCCTCCGCCCAGCAACTCGTCCAGATTTTTGGAGGATGTGGCCAACTTTCTAACATTCTGCCTCCTCTCGTATATCACATCGCCCGTCTCAAAACTCCCGACCTCCGCCTTCTCACGGGCCGCCTGTATGATCCTCGCGGCCGTCGCCTCGCCTATGTCCGCGGCGGCGGCGAGCTCCATGGGGCTCGCGGTGGCGATGGCGAGGTAATCCGTGTATCCCGCCTCCACGAGCTTCTGGGCGATGCTCGGCCCCACGCCGGAGAGTTCGGTCAGCATATCGGTCTCGCTGTTCCCGCGCTTTTCCTCGCTCTTCTTCCTCGGCACCCCTATCACCTTGGCGTAAGAGGATAGAGGATGATATATAACGTTTGCGCAGAAGGCGGGACGTCGGGGCGCGAGGGCAAACATTTTAATCCTTCTCATACATTTGCATGGCGGTGATTATGTTCGAGATGAGGGTTTCTCTGGAATCCCCGCTTCTCCACGAGGATGACCTGGATTACGTCCTCGTGCATTTCCTCGTCTCCATAGGGTACCTGGAGAAGGTGGACCCGCAGAGGGACTACGAGAGAATCAAGACCTCCGTGGGATACCGTCTCTTCCGCGATTGCTTCCTCCGCCACCCCCACAGGGAGTGGACCCCGGACGAGATGGTATCGTTTCTGAAGACCACGAAGCCCACGCTGTACAGACATCTGAACAAGCTCAAGAGCATGGACATACTGGAGGACATCTCCGAGGGAAAGAAGGTGAAATACCGCCTGAAGTACGGCAGCCTCTCGCGGGCGTGGAACTTCGTGGAGGTCAACGTGAAGATGGCCATGGAGAACTACAGAAAGATGGTGGAGCACATAGAGAAACTGGCAGGCGAAGGGGGTGAGAGGTGATGCTGGAGAGCGGCTCAAAGGTCCGCCTTTACCTCGGACAGGAGATAAAAGAGGAGAACGCCATGGAGTGCATCTTCATGGGCTTCGTCACGCTGGGCACGGAGCCGGCCATGGAGGTGAACGTGGACGGCGTGGTGAGATATGTGCTTCTCTCGTCCATAGTTGCCATAGACGTGCTGGACCGCGGCGGGGCGCGCGGCAGACGGAGGGAGGATGGAGAGACTGCCTACTTCACCTGAGGGGGAACACGGCGATGTCGCTGTAGATGGGACCGGTGGGCGTCAGCCGGCTCTTTTTCAGCTTCACGCACTCCACCCTCTGCGTGCCGAAGTTCATTTTGGCAAAGCGCTCGGGTATGGCTCCGGGGTTAAACGGTCCCTTAACCCTCGCCACGGTGAGGTGTGGCACGTAACTCCTCTCCCTTTCATAGCCCATCTTTGAAAGAGCGTTATCAATGTCCTTCGCAAGTTCTATGAAAGCGGGGCTCTCAACCCCTATCCACACCACCCTGGGACGACCCCTGGGCGGAAAGAAGCCGTAGCCCCTGAACAATATATCAAACGCCCCGTGTCTTCCGACGCACTCCCTGACCACGGCCCCTATATCCTCAGCCGTGGCCTCGCTCACCTCGCCGAGGAACTTGAGGGTCAGGTGCAGATTCTCCCTCTCCACCATCTTCACCTTCCCCGCCTTCCTCACAGCCTCCATGAACTGCAGCATCTCACCCGTCGGGTTCACGTCCACGGCGATGAACGCTCTCATGGTCCGTTGTATGCCCGGAGATACCATAAAATTTTTCTCCCTCCACGTCCTATCCTCACCCATGACGGACGTACCCGAGGGCTACAGATACACCGAGACCCACGAGTGGGTGAAGGTGGAGGGCGGCAGGGCGAAGGTCGGGCTGACGAAGCACGCCGTGGAGGAACTCACCGACATCGTTTATGTGGAACTCCCGGAGGTCGGGCTTGAGGTGAAGAAGGGCGATGCGCTCGGGGTCGTGGAGAGCGTGAAGGCATCCGAGGAGTTTTACGCCCCCGTGAGCGGTAAGGTCGTGGCGGTGAACGAGGCAGTGGTGGACGAGCCGGAGAGCATGAACAGGGACCCCTACGAGGCGTGGCTCGTTGAGATCGAGATGAGCGACCCCTCCGAACTGGATTCGCTTCTCTCCCCCTCCGAATACGCCTCAAGGACAGGGTGAGATGCCCCGCCCCCGTAAGAGAGACGGCTACTCCGCGAAGGCGAAGCGAGAGGGGTACCGCAGCAGGGCCGCCTATAAACTGCTTCAGATCAATTCCCGGTTCTATCTCATACGCGGGGGGTACGCGGTGGTGGATCTCGGGGCCGCGCCGGGCGGGTGGAGCCAGGTCGCCGCGTCCCTAGTCGGCGAGGATGGAGTGGTTATCGCCGTTGACGTTCTCCACATGCGCCCGCTCCCCGGGGTGCGCTTCATCAGGGGAGATGTACGGGATGAGAAAACGCTTCTGGCCGTTGTGGAAGCGCTTGGGGAGGAGGGAAGGGAGTACGCAGACGTCGTCATCTCCGACATGGCCCCCAACACGTCCGGCGTTTACTCGCTGGACCACGCGCGCTCCATTGACCTGGCGGAGGCGGCGCTTCGCTTCGCCTCCGAGATTCTGCGACCGGGCGGGAACTTCGTGTGCAAGGTCTTTCAGGGGGATATGATGCCCCATCTTCTGCGACGTGTCCGGCGCTCGTTTCGCATGGTGAAGGTTCATGTACCACCGGCCACGCGAAAGGGAAGCGCGGAGCAGTACGTAGTGGCCAAGGGCTTCAGGGGGCGACAGGTTTAATTTCCTCAAATGCATACATATGTGAAGGGGGTTTCAACATGAAGTACAGGATCAGCGGGAACAACCTGCAGGTGGTGTCCATAGAACTCGGACCGGGAGAGCGCGTGTACGCCGAAGCGGGGGCCATGGTGTACATGAGCGGGAACGTGGTTATGGAGGCGAGGGCACGTGGTGGCATTCTGAAAGGGCTAAAAAGAAAACTCATGGGCGAGACGTTCTTCATGACGGAGTTCTACTCCACGGGTGGCAGGGGACTCGTCGCCTTCGCGGGAAACGCTCCGGGAACAATAAAACCCGTGGAGATCTCACCGGGAAAGGAGTTCCTCGTGCAGAAGGATGCTTTCCTCTGCGCCCAGGACGGCGTTGACCTGGACATGGCCTTCCAGAGGAAATTGGGTGCGGCGCTCTTCGGCGGTGAGGGGTTCATACTGGAACGGCTCTCGGGGAGCGGTCTCGCCTTCATCCACGCCTGCGGCGATTTCGTGGAGTTTGACCTCTCCCCCGGGCAGGTCCTGAAGGTGGACGTGGGCTGCGTGGTTGGATGGGATGCCACCGTGACCTATGATATCCAGCTGGCAGGTGGCGTAAAGACCGCGCTTTTCGGCGGAGAGGGTATCTTCCTCGCGACCCTCCGGGGTCCCGGGAAAGTAATACTCCAGTCCATGTCGCTAAGAAACCTGGCGGCCGCCCTGCAGCCGTACCTCCCCCAAGGCGGCGAGACCTCGGGAACCTCCGTTATATCGCTCTTGGGGGACTGAGCAATGAACGCCGTAGCGGCGCTGGCCCTCGCCGCTTTTTTCATATTCATCGCTTTTCTTCTGTACGCGGCCCTGTTTCTCCTGCTTCCGATATACCTTCTGGTTGCTCTGCTGGCCTTTCTTCTCCTTGCGATGCGACTTCTTCTCCTACCATACTTTCTGTGGCGGAGTCCGTCTCCCTCTCCGGAGACGGGTGATTACTCCCTTGAAGACCTGAAGGACTGATTTTCTCCCTGAGCGCCTTCACAACGCCCTCAAACCGCTCAACCTCCACGACAGCCGCCACCCTCTTTCCCTCCACTTCCAGGAGGTGGTTCGCCATGTGCCTCTCCCGCGTTTTTTCCAGCATATCGTAACCCCTCACCTTCCGTATCTCCCTGTCCAGCAGGATAGCCACCTCCTCGGGAGTGGACGCCCTGAACTTCTTCCTGTACAGGCGCCTCTTCCTTATGGAGTGTCTGATGAGGTCCCATCCGCTCACCGCGGCCACGTAGGCGTTGGCGTACTTCTCATCGTCCATGTCCAGCGGCTCAATACTCACACCCCTGTCCACTGCGTACCTCACCGCGGCCACGTAGGCGGGGGGCGGCAGGAAAACCTCGCCGAAGCGGGAGAGATGCCTGGCATATATGACCTCGTAGTCGGATACATCGTACTCAAAGGGCTCTTTCAGGTAGTGGATGAGGCCCTCCACCTCCTCGGGGGATATGCCCACGCACACCGCGTCGGGACCGAATTCGCCAAGTGATTTCAGGACCGCATCGTACTCGCATTTAAGCCCCTTGACAACGCCCAGCAAGAGGTACTCCCTTTCACCGGCCCGGAGGGTCTCCGTCCTCATTCGGCCCTCCTCTCCTCAACAAGGCGTATTACCTCCTCCCCCTCGCGGACGCACAGCATCTCATCCCACGTGATTATGGGCGTGCCCTCCACGTTGTGCGCCCTCCCCTTCCTTATAACTATGAAGGCGTCCTTCTCCAGTATGCGGGAGACCTGGCTGAGATAGCGGGCCCTGTCCTTCAAACGGCGGGTGCTCTCCTCCATGCCCGTGAGGAATGTGCGCCGATAGTGCTCCGCGAGGACGTCAAAGGGGCAGTGCGTGGCGAATAGTATGCGGTATCCGAGGGACACCAGACGCTCGGCCACCAGAGCCTCAAACTCCCCGACGTCGGGCGACACCTCTGCCTCCTCGTGCGGGGGGAAATCCGCCAGGAGATCCACGGGTCTGACCACCTCAACCCCCAGCGCCTCCTCTATGCGGACGGCCGCCTCCACCGTGGCCTTCATGCCCTCCTCGTAGAGCTGCACCGTCTTGCGCGTGACGCCTATCATCTCGGCGACCTGCCCGAGGGAGAGTCCACGTCTCTTCCGGAGTTCCCGCAGCGCCTCTGAATCAAGGGTCACGTAGTACCCTCCAGGCGCAGCGATGACATAGGGCGCCTCGCCCATGACAAACGCCTCGTAGAGCGTTCCCGGCGTTATTATTGGAAGGCGATGGCGGGTGTAAACCACGCCGTCCTCCAGGTCGCCCGAACCGCTTCGGAGGCCGACCACGAGGGGGTGGGCGCCGAACAGACGGGAAACGTACCGTATATCCTCCGCCTGCTCGGTGCGAAGCGTGTCCACATTGACGAGTGCCTTGATTATGAGTATGTCCTCTCCTCTCCTCGCCAGCAGGTCAAAGCTGACCCACCGCGAGGTGAACGGCTCCGACACGGCGAAGCCTCCTTCCCTCAAAGCGGCCCTGATAAACTCCAGCAACGTTTCCCGGTCCATTTACATGGAGTTTAGAATACTTCTATCATATAAAGATTTGGGTGCCTTCTCGAAGACCGCCGCGCCGGGCCGCCCGGGTGAGAAAGTTTTATAACCTCCTCCTCAATTACATTTACAAGGTAGATAGAATGGGTGGGGAGACCCTGAGAGATGCCCTGTACGAGGTCAAGACGATTCCGGGAGTCATAAGCGTTATGCTGGTCTCCCGCACGGGGATGTTCGTGGAAGGGGACAGGATGGACAGGAGGAGCATGGACACCTTCTCCGCCATGGCGGCCATCGTGCTGGGGGCCAGCGAGACCGCCACGACCGAGATAGAGGAGAAAGTGAGGTACGTCGTCCTTGAACTGGAGAAATCAAAGCTCGTAATCCTGGGCACGGGGATAAGGGGTGTGCTGATTGTACGCGTTAAGAGGGACTTCAACAACGTGGATGCCATTCTGGAGGCCTCAAAGGGCGTCGGGCAGTTCATCTAAATGTGTTTGAAGCCGCGAGCGGCCCATTCAAAGGTTGTTTTCATTCCCTTTTTCAGCGAGGACATCAACGTGAGCCCGCGTCCAGCGGGTCTGACTCTGCCTTTGAGAATCGCATCCAGCGGGTCATCGCCCTCCACCACGGTGTACGCCCTCCCCACCTCGCAGGGCCTGTGGGCGTCGCTTCCACCCGTGCAGGGCAGGCCGAGAGCATCCGCCCTCCTCTGAGCCCTGCGGTTCTGCCACTCCGGAGAGCCGCCGTTCAGGGTCTCCACCGCCGTGAAGGTGAGTTCAAACGCGAGGTGACCTATGCCCGTTGAGATGCGGTACGGATGAGGTGCCACCGCCGGCAGCGCATGCTCCCTGCAGTAATCCAGCAGTTCCTCAGGGGAAATGCCCCTCGGTATCTCCTCCTCGGCGCCGTAGACGATGATGTGGCCGGCGGATGTGCTCACCTCCACGCCGTATATGACCACCATTCCTGGCATCCTGCCCAGTCGTCGTGCCCGCACACTGTTGTGGTCCGTGATGGCCACGCCGTCCAAGCCGACCCTTCGGGCAATGCGCGGGAGCGCCTTCGGGGAGATAGAGGAGTCGGGGGAAAAGGTCGTGTGGACGTGCAGGTCTATCTTCACCTCACCCGTCCCCCCGGGTTGACCTCGCGGAGCGGCATTATGAGAACGTCTCCCACGTGGAGTATCGCGGGGGAATCGCCCATGACCACGACGCAGAGTTTTCCCTTCCACTCCGGAGGAGAGCGCTGCGGTATATCCATCACCTCGCCAACATCCACGCGCGTGACCTCGCCCGTTTCAAGGATTTTGCCCACGCGGAGGGACACTCTTTCAAAATCCTTCAGCTTTACCCTTCCCTCGGGTCTGGAGGGAAGGTCTCCGGCGTCCACGTGCGCTCCTGCCTCCACCTCTCCATCGGGCACGAGCACGCCCACGTTCTCCCCGTCGTCACCGGCCAGAAGCATGCCCCTGCTCTCAACGCCCCTCAGCCGCGCGGGCTCAAGGTTCGCGAGAACCACGACCCTTCTGCCCTCCAGTTCCTCCTTCGCGTATATCCCTTTCAGGCCTGCCACGAGCGTTCTCTCCTCATCGCCCAGATTCACCTTCAGAACGTAGAGGCGGTCCGCACGTGGATGATCCTCCACCGCGGTTATTCTGGCAACCCGGAGGTCCAGCTTTGACCAGGGGCCCGTCTCCACCTCCACCTTCCTGAAGAGGGGTTGCGGGCGGGAATCAAGGCGGACCGCTTCAAAGGGCTCCATGGCCTCCTCCCACCTGAACCGGAGGTTGAGGCCGAGGTCATTGGATAGCCTCTCGCACGTGTGGGGTATGTAGGGATAGCCAAGCACCGTCAGCGCCTTGAGTATCATGACCGACGTGGACAGCGCCTCCCTGCACGCGGCCTCGTCCTCCTTTATGAGGACCCAGGGCCTCCTGCGGTCAAAGTAGACGTTTGCGTAGCGTGCCAGGTCCAGCCAGACGTTGAGCGCTTTTTTCAGTTCCACTCTCTCAAGCAGTTCTTTCATGCGGTGCGAGGTCTCCCGTATCCTCTCATACGCCTCCCTGTCCAGTTCGTGGGAGGGTTCAACGTATTTCAACTGCCCCCACTTTCCGGTAACCCTGTGAACAAAGGTTAGAACGCGGTGCACGTAGTTCCCGAAGGTATTTATGAGCGCCGAGTTGACTTTCTCGGCGAAGTCCTCCCACGTGAAGTCCGTGTCGTGCCTCTCGGGCATGGCGAGCGAGGCGTAGAAGCGTATCACATCCGGCGGGAAACGCTCCAGCATGTCGTCCATCCAGACGCCTATACCCCTGCTCTTCGAGAACTGCACGCCCCTGAATCTCAGGTACTCATTAGCCGGCACGTCGTAGGGTAAATTGAGGTCGCCGTAGCCCATCAGCATGGCGGGCCATATGATGGTGTGGAACGGTATGTTGTCCTTCCCCAGGAAGTAGTAATGCCTCGCCTCGGGGTCCTTCCAGAATTTTTGCCAGTAGTCCTCCTCCCCCCTCACACGGGAATACTCCCTGCTTGCGGAGAGGTAGCCGGTCACGGCGTCAAACCACACGTATATCCTCTTCCCCTCGTACTCGGGGTCATCTACAGGTACGCGAACGCCCCACGATATGTCGCGCGTGATGGGTCTATCCTGAAGTCCGCCCTCCACGTAGTTGCGGGTGAACTTCAGCACGTTGGGGCGCCAGTAGTTCTTATCGCCGAGCCATTCCCTCAGGCGCTCCTCAAACGCGGAGAGGCGGAAGAAGAAGTGCTTCGTCTCGCGGAATGATGCGGG
>MTNG01000144.1 GCA_002011395.1 Candidatus Aciduliprofundum sp. JdFR-45 | reverse complement strand
ACGATATGGGGTGCAACCCTCATCCCCACCCTCTCCAGAGCGTCCAGCGTGGATATGTAGTCCTCAACGCACCTTCTCATCCCCAGAATCCCTCTTATGGTGTTGTCCGACCCCACCACGTCCACCGAGACAACGTCTATCCCGCTGGCCGCGATGTCTTCCGCGATTTCATCATCCACAAAGCCCACGTGGGCTACCACGCGAAGGTCCGTCTCATCCTTGATCTTTCGCACAGCCGGGAGGAAGGGACGTATGGGAAGCGTACCGTCCGGGCCGCTCCCCCCGCTCAGGAGAAACCCTTTCATGCCTCTGGCGTGGAGGTCACGCGCGATTTCAAGAAGCCCCTCGGGCGTCGTTGCGGGTATCATCCCCTCCAGATATCTCCGGGAGCAGTGTTTGCAGTTCAGCGCACATCCTCTGCCCGTTATGGAGATGGACACGAATCCGCGGGAGGGGTAATAGGCGTTCAGCGCCATCGCTGGATAATGGGTGGGATTGTACTTAAACGGTTGGCACCGCTTGGCCAGGGTGCTGTTTTGCCGGGTGGCCCCCTTACGTGGCTCCACCGCCGTACCGCTTCCGCCTCTCCATCTTTTTTCGCTTCCTCTCCCTTTCCTCCTCTATCTGCTTGAGTTCCTCCTCTGTGAGTTCAACTTCCTGCTCCTCGGCTATGCTCACGAACTCAGCGGGGATTTCCTTGGTTATGTAGACCGTCTTGGCAGCCCTGTAGATGGTGTAGCCCGCCTCCGCTGCCTCCTTCGCCCTGATCTCCAGCACCACGGGGTCGTCAACCCTGTGCCTCCCCGCGACGTAGGCGTCTCTGTACCCCTTGCTGAGGTGGACCCACTGCCTGTCGCTGGGCTTGAGCCCGGTCTCCACGATGAACTGTGCCTCCTCCTTCGTCGCCGGGTAGTAGAGCACATCCGGTATGTTCTCCTGAGGGAGGTCCGACAGGTCCACCTTCAGAGAGTGCCCGTACGTGGCCCTCACCCTGCCCTTCTCCGGGTCGTACTGATAGCGCCCCTTCGGGTCGGTCAGTATGAGCCCCTCTATGTGGTGGTTGCGGAGCCACCGCATGTTCTTGTGCTTTCTCTTTATCCCCCTCACTATGTCGGAGATGTAGGCCCATCCCCTGTCGTCAAGGAGCACACCGAACTTGTGGGGGAAGTGTCTCAGTATGCCGGCGAGCATCCTGCTCACCGCGGTGACCTCCCAGTCGTTCATCAGAAACTTCCCCTCGGCTCCGCATATGGGGCAGTTGTCCCCCCTGTAGTACCCGTGCGTCTCGCATTTCTTAAGTTGCACCATTTTCATCACCCTTAGCGTAATTGCTCCTGCAGGAGCGATACTCCCTCCGCTATGAGGTCCGCCACGGTGAAGGCGGTCTTCTCACTCTCTATGGTGTCGGAGGATGCCACCCAGTCCACCAGCCCCGCCATCCTCTCAAGCGCGTTGGCTGCGAATATCCCGTGGGTGCAGACGGCGTACACGGCCGCCACCCCCGCCGCCTTCATCTGCCGGGTTGCCTCTATCACCGTTCCGCCCGTGGATATTATGTCGTCCACTATGGCGACCTTCTTCCCCTCCACGTCAAGGTCCTTGGGAGTGATCTCCACGGTGCGCTCGTCTATTCTCCTCTTCTCCAGGAAATCAAACTCCACGCCCAGTTTCTCCGCCACGGCACCGGCTCGGTGGAGCGAACCCCTGTCAGGAGCGACGACCACGTCCACGTCCAGCCCCTTCAGATACTCCGCGACGGCGGGCGCACCGCTCACCTCCACGGAGGGTATGGAGAACCACCCGAGTATGTGCTCCGAGTGTATATCCACCGTTATGAAACCGTCGGAATCCAGTTGAATCCTCCGGGCGAGCGCCCTCGCTGAGATGGCCTCCCCCTCGTTGAACCTCTTGTCCTGTCGCCCGTATCCGTAGTAGGGCACCACGGTGATCACGCTCCTCGCCCCGGCCTCCCTAACCGCGTCCTGAAGCAGGAAGAGTTCCACTATGGCCTCGTCGGGCCTCGTCGTCTGCACCAGGATGACATCATCGCCCTCAACGCCGTCCAGCAATCTCACGTATTTTTCACCGTCTGGAAACGGGTGTGCATCCACCTCCACCAGTTTGACGTCCAGTGCCCTCGCGAGTTCCCTGGACAGCCGCCTTGACCTTGAGCCGGCAACCACCTTCACCTCAACGCACCAATGGGGCAAATGGGGATTTCCCTTATAAAGTTTAGGAGATGAGATGCGCTCCCGGCCACCGCCTCGCCCCTCTCATCAGGGTATCTACCCAGAAAATTTTTTAAGGCGATTGAACGTAGGCATGGGTAGTGATGAGTATGAGCGGTGAGTTTAAAAAGGTGTTCAAAAAAGAGGGAGGCGTATCGGAGGTAATAGGCAACATACTGATGGTAGCGATAACCGTGATGCTCTTCACCACCATGATGTGGTACGTTTACACGCTGCCCTCCCCGCAGCCGGAGACGTACACGCAGTTTGATGCGTGGGTTGATATAGACTCGGGTGTTGCGAACATAACGATACGGAACGTTGCCGGCGAATCGCTCAGTTTGAACATGTACTCGCTTGTGGTGGTGATAGACAACACACCCTACAGGCACCCACTGTCCGACTTCGCCACCCAGGCGTGGGCGGCTGATGGCAATTTTGACCCCGGAGATGTTCTCTTTTACAGTTCTGCCGTGGATGGGGTAACAACTGTAACCGCTGATAGCAGCATATACGTTATGATATACAACGACGTGCTTTACAAGGTTGTATGGGACTCCACGCTGAAGGGTAGTGTGAACAATCCACCTGTTATTCTGGGCGCCTTCAGCGATCCATCCCCTCTGCAGATAGGGGAGGGAGCGGTCGTTAGCACCATCGTTTTTGACCCGGACCCTGCGGACGATGTCTCTCTCTACACTGTTTACATGGACCTCAGTTCGCTGGGGGTCGGGAACGTTACGCTCACCTACATAGGCAACAACAAGTTCTCTGCCTATGTGACGATTCCCGACAGCGTTTCGCTGACCACGAATTACGCTGTCGTTGTCATAACCGTTGATTACGGTTCCGGATACACGGTGAGCACCGACAGCCTTCTCGTCAGTTACTCGCCCCAGACGGTGTTCGCAAAGCTGGTTGTGGACGAGAACAACATCGTTTTGAGCGATACGACGCCCACGCACACGGAGGATGTCTCCGTCACGTTCAGCGTTGTTAACCTCGGCGGCACGGCCGCGAAGTTCCGTGCCCGGTTCTGGGATGTTCTGCCCAACGGGACTGAGGTTCTCCTCTCGTCCTCCATAGGGAATCCCACGTCCGAGAAGTACGTGGCCGCCGGTGGTGAGACCTCCATCACGTTCATCTGGCAGAACGTGGGAGGCGATGGGCCGACTGCTGGATTGCATTATCTCAAAATAGAGTTGATAAACGCGACGGGCATAGACGGCTCGCCCATAGATGCATCCTCCAGACTCAACGCCAGCATAGCGGTGACTGTTATGCCGAAGATACTGCTGGTGGACGATGACCAGGCATCCCTCGGCAGCGCCGAGGACACGAGCACCGTTCTGGAAAACATCCTGGCCACGGTGGATTACGATTACGACGTGGTTCAGGTTGTGGGTGCGGGCCCCATAGAGATAACCGGATACGACATAATCATCTGGGATACCGGCTACGATGTGTCCACGAACGCCATATCGCTTGAGCAGGCGTATCAGCTCAGCGATTTTCTAAACGCAGGTGGTAAGGTATGGGTGATCTCGCAGGAGGTTTCGGTTGATTCGCTCCGTGTCATATGGGGCGACACGGGTCTGGTCAAATCGCTCGCCTCCACATCGTCCTCCTACGACATATACGGCAATCCTGCGGCGGATATAGACCTCTCCAATCCGGGTGGAGGCGTTTTCAACACAACGCTGGTTCAGAGGAGTTCAGCCTCCACTGCCACGAACACATATTACGTCACGTTCAACCCGCTTTCCGGCACCGAGGCGCTCCTGAACGACAGCGCGGGCAACGCCGTTGCGATATACCGCGAGAACACGGTGGGAGGCAAGATGGTGTACTTCGGCTTTGCCTTCCCCCGCATAGACCACTACTACGAGCAGTCCTTCCTTGCCTATAAAGTTCTCATGTGGCTGGGCAACATAACAGTCAAGACGGGAATAGATGTTGCCGCCGCCGACCTCCTGATATCAAATCAGTACCCCCTATACAGCGAAGAGGTGAACATCACAGTCGTGGTTATGAACAACGGTGGGGTCAACGTGACGACCTCCGTGGCCCTTTATCTGGACGGCGAGATGGTCGGCAATGTGCCCGTTTCCACGGGTGAGATACCCGCCTTTGGAGGGTACGTGTTCGTGAACTTCACGTGGGTTGCAGAGGACCCGGGCACCCACTATCTGGATGTGTACGTTGACCCTTACAACCTGCTGCAGGAGACGAACGAATACAACAACAGGCTCGTGGGGGATATGGTGGACACATCCATATATGTTCAGTTCTCCACGATCATAGTGAACAATGGGACGAGCACGACAGACCTCAGCGCCATGACTCAGGCCTTTGATGACCTTGATTACAGGTACACAGTTCTGGACTTCAGCACCGGTTACAATCCCCCGCCCAACTACGATGACCTGGGACAGAACGGCTTCTTCTCAAAGTACAACCTGGTCATATGGATCGCGGGTGAGAACGACAACCCCATAGGGCCGCGCGATGGCAGGGTGCTAAAACGCTATCTCTCGTATGGCGGCCATCTATGGTTCGTGGGGACGCGCATATCCGAGGGGCTGGACAGCACCATAGTTGATGGCGAATCCCTGCTGAGCACCTTTGGCGTGACTATAGAGGGCACAATAACGACGAGTCCGTTTGCGCTTATCGGCATTAATTACAAGAATGGTGGCGACCCGGTGACGAGGGGCATGGGTCTGTTCTACAGCGACTCTGACCTCACGGTGGGCAACGGCGACATAGATGTGCTGGGGTGCACAGGCGGATACGCCATGTTCCACGATTCTTACACCACAACGGGACAGATGATAGAGGAGTACTTCAGCGAGGAGAGTTCCCCCGTGACGGAGGGCGTCGGGATTCGTAAAGTTGTGGGCGGCACGGCCAGGCTAATGATAACCCCCATAGATCCCTCATCCATCCGGGGTATATACGGACCGCACTCCCGCATGAGACCGTTGCTGCCTGACAGGCAGTCCCGTGCCGAACTGGTATTCCGGGCTATGAAGTGGTTCGGTCTTCAGGATGACCGCGTGGAGGTGGCGGTGTTAAACGTTGATGTGGACATACTCGGGGGCGATAATCAACTGGTGGGGCACTCGTACCTGATACAGGCGGTCATCAGGAATCTAGGCTACGAGGGCACATCTGTCCTGGTGCGCTTCTACGAGGAGGGAATGCTCATAGGAAGCGATTCCATCTATGTGGACGGCGATTCATACACCACCGCTGAGTGTCTCTGGACGCCTCTCTTCGCGGGAAGGGAAAGGCATATACGTGTGGTGGTTGACGAGACGAACGACGTGAAGGAGATAAGAATCAATGGCACGTTCATAGAGGCGTTCAACTACAACAACGAGGCGATTCTCACCATGCCTGTCTATTACTTCTGGGACGACATGGAGAACGGCGGTGAGTACTGGAGCCATGAGGCCACGGTGGTCAGCATCACCGGCGAGGGGCCTCTGGACTTCCTCCCGCGGGAGGATGCAAACGTCAACGTGGTGGGAGAATGGGATCTATCATATTCCAACTACTTCTACAACACAACGGACAATCAGGTGGTGAGCCTTATAGGAAACGTGTCTTACACGCCTCCGCGCGCCTTCTGGTTCCCCGAAGTGTATTCTAGCGGCGGTGGTGGAAGACAGCCCCTTGATATATTTTTGGTCGTGGACAACTCCGGCTCTATGAGAGATGACCCCGATGGAGACGGCGTGACGAAGTGGGAGGACCTAGTGAACGCGGTAACCTCCTACCTCATACCGAATCTGACGGCCGATGATTACCTCACCATAATTGCCTTCGGCGTGAGTTACAACGTGGACGTCAACATACTCAACTATGTGCTCAACGATATAAGCGAGGTTAATGAGATAAAAGAGGTCAACAATTACGAGGCGGTTTATGTGTATTTCAACAGGGCACCCATGACGGCTGCTAACAGAAACGCCGCAAATGCCACTCTCAACAGCATGAATCCTCAGTTCTACACGCCCATCTGGGACGCCATAGGTGTCGGCGTCTGCTATGCGAAATATTACAACGATACCGAGGACGCGGCCGCTGGACGTTTACCCGTAGTCATCGCGTTGACTGATGGAGCGGACTGGGGCAGATACAGGGGGCCCACCAACATAGGCAGTGAGACATCCATATCCGCAGGAAACAGTGGCCCCCTCGGTGGTAGTGAACTTTTCGCACCATGGTTTGACTGGGGTATCAAAAGAACAACACCCGGAGATATCTATGCCGATGAGACCGGTTGGGTTCAGTCGGGTGTGTGGAACTGGTATCCCATAGAGTTCGGTTCCAACGGCGACCAGACGAGATATGGGCTCACAGGCCTTGCGAATGAGCCGGATACCGGTGCACCGCCTCACATAGGGGGCAAAATACCGGTTATAACCATAGGTCTGGGCCTTATGCACGTGGACCCGCCATCTGCAGCCAAACTTGACAACACCCACTACAGCCACGACGCAGGTACTGCTGAGTACTGGCTGTGGAAGATTGCTGCAACGTCAACGGCACCCGGCTTTGGCATAGGGTACGACGGTTATCTCTACGCAGCGCAGTCCTCTGAACTCGGGTCCATATTCTCCAGTATCACGAGCGCCGTCACAGGCACCGGACAGATTCAGTCCATAGGTTTGCCCGACATATCCCCCAAGTCAACGGTGGTGCTTCCTCTGGCGGCACCGCCAACAATCTCGGCCACCCCGGTGACGCTCTTCTACGATGGATTTGAAGGCGGTCTGAGTAACTGGGTCGTATCACAGTCGGCCGGTCCCGGTTGGGAGCTGGGCGATGGAGGAACCGGCCCATGGGGTGCTTACAGGGGCACCTACTATGCGCTTTACAGCCAGGACGGCGATAGATTCAACTATGATGACCTGTACACAGCTTCCGGTATCACCATCCCGGCGAATGCCGCATGGGCAGTGGTATCATTCTCGGTTAGGTGGTCCATAACGTACAGCGGACTGCACGTTATGGTCAACGACGGAACGGGATGGGATTACGTGGGCTATGTCATAGGTGACTCTGACAGCGGATGGTTTGCCGGCACCGCGGAAACACCTCTCAATGAGACATCGACGGCGGATGATGAGTGGCTTGTGTTCTCGGCAGATCTCAGCAATTACGCCGGAAAAACCATACAGATAGGGTTTGAAGTTGAAGATGACACGCAATTTGATACGGAGTATTTCACGGTGGATGAAGTGAAGGTTGCATATCAGCTAAAAGAGAGCACCTCCGGTGGTGGCGGTGGTGCGGCACCGTCAACATCCCTCCCCTATGAGCGTTACAGGTGGACTGTGACGGAGCCGATTGATCTGTCGGGTGTTCAGGAAGCCACACTTTCCTTCTGGACCAAGTACTGGTCCCTTGAGGGCACCAATGGCGCCATGATATATGTGTGGGTCTACAACACCACCACCTCGTCCTGGACGTGGCAGAAATGGGATCGCTACTACATTCTGCCGAAGCAGTCATACACGGGCAATCTGTACATAGACGAGGTGAACAAAGATGCTCTCACAGGAGGTCCCGGGATAGCCGGTGTCAGCGCTGGCCTCGTGGATGCAAACGGCAACTACCCCTACTGGTGCTTCAACGGGCGGAGCGGCAAGGGCACGTTCACATGGGAGTACGTGGAGGCGGACCTGTCCCAGTTCGTGGGGAACGTGATACGCGTTGTCTTCATATACGCCCAGTACGGAGGCGACCCCAGCACGTGGAGACCCGAGATGGGCTTCTACGTTGATGACGTGCAAGTACGTGTAACGAGGTCCGGCTCACTCAACGATGCCTCTCCCGACCAGTGGTCCCTGGCCAACATATCGTCCTTTGACCCGACCTACGGCGCCCACAGCGGCTACAAGGCGTGGGTGTTCAATATGACAACCGGGGCGCTGAAACCCGGGGTTGATTCATCGTTGATATCCACCACGATAGACCTGACATCGGCTAAAAACGCCACCTTCATAGCGTGGTTCAGGTTCAACATCAACGAGAGCGCCGGTCTGCCACCGGACGTCATCAGGGTTGAGGTGAGCGACGATGGCGGTATGACGTGGAAGTCAATAACATATGGCGTCCGTATGTCGTGGGGCTACAGCGGCAAGTACGGTGACCTGGCGGACGGCATAGCGGACGGCAAGAGCTACTCGGGAATAAATGCAAGCGGGTATGGCTGGGTCAGAAGCACGACGCTAACGCGCCTCAACTGCGACCTGAGCGGCTGGGCCGGGCGTGCCATACTCATACGCATACGCGTTGTGACGACGAGCGATCCGGCGTACACCCACTACGACAACGCCCTGTATCCCATGGGCATATACGTTGACGATGTCGCCGTGATAGGGGAGAGCAACATAAAGCCGATACCCATCTCCTGGTGGGTCTACGTCTGAGCGAAGGGTTAATTACCCTCCCCATAATCCCTTTTTTATGAAGTACTTCGGCTCATCGGGCATACGGGGCGTTTACGGAGATGACCTCACGCCCGACCTCGCCAGGAGGGTTGGATACGCCCTGGACGCATATGGGACCGTCGTGCTCGGTGGGGATTTCAGGGAGAGCACGGCGGCGGTGGAAAGCGCCCTCGTATCGGGTCTTCTAGAAGCGGGGGTTGATGTGCACTACGCCGGACGCGTATCCACGCCCACCTTAGCCTATGCAGCCCGAAACGCGGATGTCGGCGTCATGGTCACCGCAAGCCACAACCCCCCGGAGTACAACGGCATAAAACTCTGGAATCCGGACGGCAGCGGCTTCTCGGTGGAGCAGATGGAGTCAGTGGAGGATAAGATAGACAGTCCACAGTTCAGGGCCGCCGGGAAGGGCAACCTGACCATTTACACGGATGCTGTGACGGACCACATAGAGGCAATAGAGGAAAGGGTGGGCGAACTTTCCATCTCAGTGGCCGTGGACTGCGGCGGGGGCGCGACGCTGACCATAACCCCCGCCCTGCTCGCTGACATGGGCGCCAGGGTTCTCTCGCTCAACGCACATCCGGACCCCCTGTTCACATGTCGCCCCTCCGAACCGTCGCCTGAAAATCTGTCGCTCTTGAGGTGTGCCATGTCCGGAGGAGGCTTTGACCTGGGCATAGCCCACGACGGAGATGGCGACAGGATGGTGGCGTTTACCCGCCGTGGGCGGTTTATGGGAGGCGATGCCCTTCTGTGTCTGTTCGCCAGCCATTTCGGCTTCAGAAGGATTGCCGCTCCGGTGGACACGTCGCTCATGGTCGCGGAGTTCGCCGAGGTGGTTTATACACGCGTCGGCGATGTGTTTGTGTCCCAGGAAGTTAAAAAAGGGATACCTTTCGGCGGCGAGCAGTCGGGGACGTACATATTCGGCGACTTCAGATACACACCGGACGGCGTCTACGCCGCAGCACTTCTCGCACAGATAGCCATGGAGGTGGATCTGGATGAATTCGCCGCGTCGCTCCCGCAGTTCCACACGGTTCGCCGGAGTTTTTCATACCACCCTGATAAAAGGGATGAGTTCGTCAGGCGAATAGAGAAACTAGCCGCATCTTACGGGAACCCCGTCACCGTGGACGGCTGGCGCGTTGATATGGACGATGCCTGGTTCCTCATACGGTTCTCCGGGACGGAGCCGAAGATACGCGTCACGGTGGAGGCACGGGATGTGAAACGAGCGGAATCGCTGATGGGGGAAATAGGGGGTGCGCTCACATGATGGCCGTTGTGCTGGCGGCGGGAAGAGGCACAAGGATGTGGCCCCTCACGGGGAAGATGCCGAAGCACGTTCTCCCCGTGGGAGGTGAACCGCTGATTCGGAGGACGGTTCGCATACTGACCGAGTTAGGACTCTCACCCATAGTGGTCGTCGTCGGGTATTCCAGGGGCGCCGTGGAGCGTGTGCTTCCTGAGGGGGTCATATTCGCCCGGCAGGAGGAGCAGAGGGGAACCGCCCATGCCCTCCTCGCAGCCTCAGCGCATATAAACGACGACTTTCTGCTGGTGAACGGCGACCTCCTGTTAGACCGAGAGAGCGTATCCTCCGTTTTTGAGGGGTACGACGGCTCTCCCGTTGTGGGGGCGG
>MTNG01000078.1 GCA_002011395.1 Candidatus Aciduliprofundum sp. JdFR-45 | reverse complement strand
GCGGAAAAGGGCTACATAGAGATACCCGGCCACGGCTCCATGTGGGTGGAGCGCAGTGAGGATGCGGTGGTGGAGCACACGGGCGAGGTGTATCCCGGCCTCATAGTGACGGGAATGGCCGTATCCACGTGCTTCGGCCTGCCCCGGATGGGCCCGACCTTCGGGGCCATGCTGGCCTCCGGAAAGAGGGCCGCTGAAATAGCCGTGGAGAAGTTGCAGGAAGCATGAGGGTGAATCTGTACCTCTCCGATACGACTTCCAGCGAGATCGACTTCGCGGGGGAGATCAAATCCTTTCTGGAGGACACATTCTCCGTGGAGGTGGACCTGCGTGGGGATTTCTTCCAGGAGCATCCCTCGGACGATGTGCCCCATCGTCTCGCGCGGATGCGCGTGAGGCACCCCCTGCGGAGGGAGTTCAGAGAGCCGCATCCCGTTGAGGTGGAGGCGGAGCGCCGCCGACTTAGAGAGCCCATGGGAATTGTTTACGATGGCGTTGAATTCCTCAAACTGTGCCTCTCTCTGCGCGGCGTCCGCGAAAACGAGTACGATATCATAGTGACGAACCGTCTGCTCGCCACGTACTCCGATGGGAGATATCACCTCAGGATGGTGGTGATGGGGCCTCTGGCCGCGATATCCTTCAGGGGGATATGGGACGCACCCGCCCCACCCGCAAAGTGCTACATACGTCAGGTGTGCTCCGGCCTGCCGAGGGATGCCGTTGCCACCGAACCCCCCGACAGGGAGAAGGCCATGAAGATGTTGCTCTCACAGATACTATTTTACAGGGCGTTTGGCATGCCCTTCTGTGATGTGCCAACGTGCATGCTCAAAAACCCCCACAGGTGGGAGGAGTTCGGCGAGGTGGAGGATTTCTGCCCCCGACACAGGGCCATGCTGGAGGAATTGCCATGGAAGAGGAGATAAAGAGGTTGAAAAGGGAGAAGGATGCGGTCATACTGGCACATAACTATCAGGTGCCCGAGGTTCAGGACATAGCGGATTTCATAGGGGACTCCCTTGAACTCGCCCGCAAGGCCACCGAGGTGCGGGCGCGCAGAATAATCTTCTGCGGCGTCTACTTCATGGCGGAAACGGCTGCCATACTCAACCCGGAAAAGGAGGTGTACATACCCGACCCGGAGGCGAGGTGCCCCATGGCCGCCATGCTGGACACGGAAACGCTGAGAGAGGCGCAGGATGCCCATCCCGATGCCCTGACGGTGCNNTATNNGAANACGCGTGCCATAGCGAAGTCCTTCGCGGATGCCACGTGCACGTCGGCCAACGCGGCCGACGTCGTGTGCAGCGCCCCGTCCCGCAAGGTGATATTCGGTCCCGACGTGAACCTCGGATACTACATCAAAAAGAGATGTTCGGACAAGGAGATAACAGTAGTTCCCGAGGACGGGCACTGCTATGTGCACAGCAATTTCACCCGCGAGGAAGTGGAGAAGGCGCGTAAAGAGCACCCCAAAGCGGTTCTCATAGCCCATCCCGAGTGTCCGCCTGACGTTCAGGAGATGGCAGACCACATAGCCAGCACGGGCGGAATGGTGCGCTTGGCGGGACAGCTGGACGCCGATGAGTTTCTCATAGCGACGGAGAAGGAAATGTGCTATCGGCTCTCCACGCTGTATCCTCATAAGAAGTTCCACCCCGTCAGAAACGCGATATGCAAGCAAATGAAGAAGATAACGCTGGAGAAAGTTCTCAACTCACTTCACAACGACGTGTATTTGGTTCGCGTGCCCGAGAGGGTGGCCGTGAGGGCCAGAAAGGCCATAGAGAGGATGCTGAACGGGTGGTGACGCGCAAACCTTTATCACCCTCCGAACATATGGTCTCTCTATGATCATAGCGGAGGTGTCCATATTCCCCGTCTCCGAGGGCACAAGCCTTTCCAGATACGTGAAGGCCGCCTATGAGGTCATAAGGGACAGCGGGCTGAAGCATCAGTTAACGGCCATGGGCACAATCATAGAGGCGGGATGCTTGGAGGAGTTGTTCAACGTGGTGGCGAAGGCCGAAAAGGCGGTGCTGGAAATGGGCGCCCGCCGGGTTGTAATCAATCTCAAGGTTGACCACAGGGTGGATAAGGAGGCATCCATGGAGGGCAAGGTCAGGAGCGTGCTCGGTGAGTGAATGCCCACCTTCGAGGACATAGGTGTTCGCGGATATCTCACGCGTTCACCGGGCACTGGAGGGCGTCTCAGAAGGGAAATTGAGGGGTTCGTGGTTCGCGAGATTCCCGGACATATTCCCCCGGGCGATGAGTACCTCGTTGTCCGCGTACGACTCCGGAATTGGGAGACCGCCAGGTTCGCCAGAGCGCTGGCACGGGCCCTCGGCATAAGCGTGCATCGCATCTCCTACTCGGGGCTGAAGGACAAAAGGGCGATAACGGAGCAGTACTTCTCCATCAGAGGGGTGGAGGAGGAACGCCTCCGCAAACTCAACCTGAAAGACGTTGAGGTGCTGGAGGTTCTCCGTTCATCCAGTCCGCTCAGGCCCGGCTCCCATATTGGAAACGAGTTCATGATAACCGTCTACGATGCGGAAAATCCGGATGCGCTTGATGCGGTGCTGGATGAATTGCTCTCGTGCGGGCACTTCCCCAACTTCTACGGACCGCAGAGGTTTGGAACCACGCGACCCGTGAATCACATAGTGGGGAAACAACTCCTTCTGGGCGATTACAGGGAGGCGGTGAGGGTCTTCGTGGGCTTTCCGGGGGAGGACGACTCGCGGGAGGCGAGGTTGCATTACTGGGAGGACGAGGATGTGAAGGCGACGCTCTATGCGTTGCCAAAGTGGTGCGGGCTGGAGAGAACGGTTCTGCAGCATCTTCTGGCGAACCCGGGGGATTACAGGGGCGCTATGCTTTCCCTGCCGCGCAACCTCATCCTCATGTTCGTGCATGCGTATCAATCATACCTCTTCAACCTTGCGGTGAGCGAGAGGATGGCGAGGGGTGCATCCCTCCTCATGCCGGATGTGGGCGATGTGGTTGTACCTGTGGACGAGCACGGTGTCCCGCGTTCAGACGAGTTCGTTGAGGTCACCCGGTGGAACGTTGAGAAGATCAGGGCTCTCGCACGTGAGGGCCGCGTGTACCCCACGGGAGCCCTTCCCGGCCCGGATGCACCACGCGCTTTCGGTCTACAGGGCGAGATTGAGAGGGAGGTGATGGAGAAGCACGGTGTGCCTCAGAGACCGCTCCCCGGTGTAATGCCGGGCGGAACGAGGCGCCCGGTCGGTGCAAGATGGCTCAATTCGCCGTCCATCGTGGAAAGAGGCGAGGCGAAATACACCCTTCGTCTCGCTCTCTGGCGCGGCTCCTATGCCACCAGTTTCATGCGTGAGGTGATGAAGGAGCGCTCCCTCCTCATGTATTGACCATGGGCGGTTCCGCCCCTTCCACGGCGTCGCCCAGTATGCAGTGTGTGTCTGGCTCGCTCCAGAAACCGTATTTTTTCGCGTACCTCTCAATCTCCCATATGAACAGATGCAGGAAGGGGCTTATAAGCCGGGACAGTATCGGAGAGTCGCTGAAGTACTCCTTCAGTATGGATTTGCTCTGACGTATGCCATGGGTCAGGCACCTCTTGAGGAGTTCCATGTGAACGTCGCTCATCCTGTGCTTTCTGAACCAGTCCCTGTCGCTGAGCATCCCCATGGGAACGAAGAACAGCGGAACGATGAGTCCCCTGAAATCCCACAGGTCGTCCACGAGTTCTATGGTTCTGAGAACGTCCTCCTCGCTCTCCTCGGGCAATCCCGCGATGAGGGTCATGGCGGGGAGTATTCTGTTGTCTTCCATTATCCCCGCGGCCTCTATCACGAGTTCCCTCCATTCCTCCGGCGGGTACGGTGCCGCTTTCGCTGGCATGATTAGCCTTGTGAGACGCTCACTTCCAGTTTCCACGCCAACCTCCACTCCAAGGAACCGCTGTCCACCTTGCAGAACGACCTCATCCATTATGCGGGATATCCATCTGCCGTTCCTCTCCGCGTAGACGAGAGCCGCCACGCTGAGGT
Organism: Candidatus Aciduliprofundum sp. JdFR-45; assembly: GCA_002011395.1. Taxonomy (GTDB): domain Archaea; phylum Thermoplasmatota; class Thermoplasmata; order Thermoplasmatales; family JdFR-45; genus JdFR-45. The sequence continues at coordinate 6,341 of MTNG01000078.1, read as the reverse complement.
GGCTCCACGAGATGATCTTCATGTGACGCTTGGCCACTACGTTTACCTTATAGACCTTCTCTCCCTCGGGTTTGACGCCCTTAGCACCGTAGAGAAGAACGTCCTCGGAGTGTAATATTGTCCCCTTCAGCCCACCCCTTTTGTTTATGAGTATTTCCTTCTCAATTCTCTCCAGAGGTATGTGTCTCAGGGGACGAAGGGTTACGGAGCAGAACTTACAACCCCTGGGACAGCCCCTCATGATTTCCACCATGCCATTAACGGCTGGTCCCTTTATGAGCGGAATCTCATCTATTCCTGGGGCCTCGTTCGGGGGCATGACCACCCACTCCGGGAGCGGCTCACCCTTCAGCGCTCTCCTTGCGAGGTCCACCGCTATCCTCTCGCCCTCGCCCTCCACGACGGTGTCTATGCCCCAGCGCCTCCTGTCCTCCTCCCTGTACCTCCACTGCCACGCCGCAGGGCCACCTGCTATTATTTTCACACCCCTCTTCTTTGCATCCCTCATCGGAGCGGATTCCATAAGGTGGCGGAAGGAACGGGCGTTGAGTGGCTCCGCTTCAAAGAGCGTGGCGAACGTGGATGAAGGCGGGCCGAAGCCAAAGTAGTCATGGTGCGAGAGCATTATGACTCTGGCGCCTTTCACCGCGTCGTCCAGATGAGAGGGGTCCACTATGGCGGCGTCTATGCCGGCGTCCAGCAGTGCAGCCTCTATCTTTCTGAGGCCGTAAGGTGCCTCTCGGGGCCTGCCATCGCCATCCGTTCTGACCCTGGGCGCGAATAGATAAAACCAGAATCGCTCTGGCATTATAACCGGAACCCCCGTCGTTCCAAACCCCAGAAACTCCTTCCCGTGGTGATTGGTCATCATCGTCCTGTCCGTTGTCAGGACGACATCCACCACGGCCACCACCTCCCAAGGCGCTCTCCGCACTCCATTCGCGGAACTGCATGCGTGCAACCCCTTCCCCATGCGAACTCCTGCATCTAATGCCACCTCCGGTCCCCGGGGATGCCGAAGTGATTATAATAATAACATGCGGTGTTATATGAAATTTTCCATACATGCCTCGCCGCGACCCGACGCGAAATAATTATATAACAGCGCCCTGATACCCTCTACAGGGATGACCATGCTGACGGAGGTTACGGAGCTTATAGGACTTGAGGTTTACACCGAGAAGGGCTATCTACTCGGCACCGTGGAGGACGTGTCCGTGGACACGGACAATCAGTGCATTTACGGCCTCTACGTGGGCAAGACAAACCCCCTCCTCGTTGAAGACGGTGTGGCGGTACTCGTGCCTTACAGATGGGTCAAGGCGGTGGGGGACATAATCATACTCAAAAAGTTCCCCTCGTACGTGTCACTCAGCGGTACCGAAAAGATCTGAATCGCCCAGTTTGAACCTTTCCACCGCCCGCAGAACGTCTCTGGGCCCCGGATTTTTGCATTTAAGGGTTTTTCTCAGCGGCACTTTTTTGAAGTCGTCCCCTTTCCACACGGCCACTTCAACGGACATAGCGCGCGCCAAGAGTGCCCTAGCCTCCTCTATACCTCTCTCGGTCAGCGTGAAGGCGTTTTTCTTGGCCCTGAACCCCCTGATGTGGCATTTCCTTGCGCTCACAAGTCCCATCTGTATGAGTTCCCTCAACTCGCGCGAGACGGAGTTCTTTCCGGCGGACACGGCCTCTGCGATCCCCTCTATGGTTATCTCGTAGGGCGCGGAGTACTCCGTGTCCCACGCGATGTAGGAGAGAAGATGCAGTAGCACCCTGCCCTTTATCCCTGCCCCTCTCATGGCAGCGTATTATATGAACCCGGTATTACTTAAATCTTTCGTGTATTTTATTACTTTTATTAATTATTCCCATTCTATGGTGGCAGGAGGCTTGTTGGTTAGGTCGTAGACAACGCGGGTGACCTGCGGGAGAGTGTTTGTGATCCTCACGGAGATCCTCTCCAGAACTTCGTGTGGGATCTTTGAATAGGCCGCGGTCATCCCATCAACGCTTTCAACGGCCCTAACGGCCACGGTGTACCCATAGGCCCTCTTATCTCCGTGGACGCCCACGCTCTTCACGGGCAGGAGAACGGCGAAGTACTGCCATGGCCTTTCCATGAGTCCTCTCTCAGCCCCCCTCTCTATCTCCTCCTCAACGATGCTGTTCGCCTCCCTTATGAGCTCCAGTTTCTCCTTCGTCACCTCGCCGAGGATACGAACCGCCAGACCCGGTCCGGGAAAGGGCTGCCTCTCCGCCACGGGTATGCCCAGATACCTCGCCACCGAGCGGACTTCATCCTTGTACAGGTCCTTCAGCGGCTCCACTAGTTTAAGATTCATCCTCTCGGGCAGTCCGCCCACGTTGTGGTGGCTCTTTATCGTGTCTCTCAGCCCGCCACCGCTCTCTATCCAGTCGGGCGCGATTGTTCCCTGCACTAGGTATTCCGCGCCGCACTCCTCGGCAACGCGTTCGAAAACCTCAACGAAGGTGTTCCCTATGATCTTCCTCTTCCTCTCCGGGTCCGTCACACCCCTCAGGGCGCTGAGGAATTCCCCCTCCGCGCGGACTATCCGGTAATTCAATCCGAGTTCTCTCAGAAGGTTATCCACGTACTCCGTCTCGCCCTTCCTCATCAGCCCCGTGTCAACGAACACTGCGAGCAGCCGGTCCCCTATCGCTCTGTTCACCAGAACCGCTGCAACGGTGCTGTCCACACCGCCGGAGACGGCTATGATGGCCCTGCCGTCAATCTCCTTCTGGAGTTCGCCTACCTTCTCCTCAACGAAGGACGCCGGGTCAAACATGGGTGGGCGATGGAGGGATTGAAAATAAAAGTTGTGATTTCACGTCTTTATTATGCCCACTATGAAGACGCCCAGAGCCGCCACGGCGCCGACTATGATAGCAAGTCCGTAGAAGAGCGCCGGATATATCACGCTGTTCATCAGAAAGCCGGGCCTTGTCATGTGCTGGTAAAGGCCGTACACAGCGCCCATGGCGAGGCCGACCACCAGGTAGCCGATTCCGACCGCCCTGCTCTTCCCGCTGCCGAAGTACGCAGTCAGCGCTCCAAGTACCATGAGGACCAGCGCGAAGGCGCACACGAAGACCCCTATGAAGATGTCCAGCGTCATTTCCCCGCTTCCCTCAGAACTTTATGCTCGTTAGCGTCTTCGTGTCCACGACACCCGGGATCTTCCTGATCTGCTCTATCACTATGTGGCTCAGCTCATCCAGGTCCTTCGCCTCTATCTTGGCGATGAGGTCGTACTCCCCGAAGAGCGGGTTGAGTTCCACTATCTGCTCTATCTCCAGCAGTTTCTTGTACACCTCGTGCTCCATTCCAGGCGCAGTGCTTATCAGCACAAATCCTATGGGCATGTGTTTTCACCCCAGTGCCATGTATCGCAACTTTCTATAAATACTTTCTCTGACTGGCTGAGGGCATTTAAAACCAGTCCTCCAAGCTCCGCTGCCCCGCCGCCCCCCTGAAGGCCCTAACCTTCTTCAGGGCATTCCGCACTCTGTCCTCGGAGAAGTCCCTCTCGCCGCAGAGAAAGCGGATTACGCCCTCCTCGTCCGCATCGCCCCATTTCAGGGTATACTCATCCGTCACCTCTGGGTTGAGAAATATCTCCCGGACCTCCTCCCACATGGGGATCTCCCATCCCTTCGCCTTCAGCACGGCGGGCAGGGAGCCGTACTTCTTCACGAGTTTGAGGGCCGTCTTGGGACCCACCCTCTTTATCCCCTCGTTGAAGTCCGTCCCAACGAGTATCGCGAGGTCCACGAGTTGCTCCCTGCTGATGCCGAGGTTGTGAAGCACATCGTCCAGAACCACGATTTCGGGCTTCACATCCACGTACACCCTCTTCCTGGGAAGTTTTCTCTTACCCGTGACCGCCAGGTTCCTAACGAGGCGCGGCGTCCCGAACAGAAGCGAGTCGTAGTCCTGCGAGGCGGCCGCGTAGCAGTCCCCCTTCCTCGCCATGTGGGCCGCCTGGGCCTCTCCCTCCGCCGGCGCCTGCACCCAGGGAATTCCCATCAGGTCCAGAAGGCGCTTTGCATCCTCCACCATATCCTTCGTCAGCCGGGCGCTCTGCCTCGCCTTCAGGAAGGCCCTCTCCACATCCCCCTCTTCCAGTGCACGGGCCCACTCCTCCTCCGCGGCCCTCCTCGCGGCCACTCTCTCCTCTATCGTGGTCGCCTTCAACTCCGGCGGTTTTCCGTCGAAGACGTAGACGGGGCGGATGCCCTCCTGCATGAAGTTGGCCGTGCGGTACAGAAGCCCGGACAGGTGCGAGGTGATGCGCCCCGTGGAGTCCATGAGCGGTGTGCCGTCCGGCTGTCTTATTGTGGTCAGAAACTGGTACAGGGTGTTGTAGGCGTCTATCGCCACCGCCCTGCCCTTCAGGTCCTTCATCTCTATTTCCCTTGCTTCCACGATGTCCGAGAGGTTAATCCCCATACGGCGCCGCCTCCACTCCCCTATCGGTTATCAGGAAATAAGCTTTCGCCCCGTCCATGTACGACCTGTGCTTTTCCACCCTCACAACCCTCACGTCGCTGTGCCTTTCCAGCGCGAGTATGACCTTCGCCACGTGCTGCAGCATGTGTCCGCCGATGGGCTTTATCCTCCCCTCATGCGTATCTGTGTAAACCTGATTTGTCACAACCACGGCTACGTTGAGATTTCTCGCCATCTTCTGGAGTTTCAGGAGTTGTCTTCCAAGGTCCCTCACCGCCTCCTCCCCGAACTCCAGCCGGTAGAAGTTGGTGAGCGAGTCAACGATGAGCAGCGGTATGTCGCCCCTCCTCTCCAGCAGCCGGGACACCTCGTCCACGGCGCTGTTCTGCTCCTCCCAGTCCGTCGGACGGTAGACGATGAGGTCCTTCAGCGCATCCCTCCCGGCGATCTGGGCCATGCGGTGCATGGGCAGCCCCTCCGTGTCCACGTAGACGACCTTGAACCCCTGCCTTATGACGTTGGCCGCTATGCACATGCAGAGGTTGGTTTTTCCCGTGCCTCCCTCACCGTATATCTCCGTTATCACGCCCCTCTCCAGTCCCCCTCCCAGTATGTCGTCCAGCAACGTGAGGGTCGGGAGGACGTGGCTCTCCATCTCAACCTGCATCGGTCAACCTCCTTCTGATCCTGTCCAGCATCTCGCACGCCTTGCAGATGCGACCCACGCAGGGTTCGCCGCATATCCTGCACTCGGCGAGTTTCACCCCGGCGTATCTCTCCTCCAGCGCCCTGCGGATCTCCTCGTGGGTGTTCAGCACCGCGTGTCTCGTGCCGGGTGTGTCCTCTTCCAGTTTGAATAGAATTTCCCTGTATATGTTTCTTACGGCAGTCGCGGCGTAGGGACAGGTGCCCGCGTGGAAGGGTATGCCCCGGAGCATGGCGTAGAGCATGACCTCCTTCTCCGGTATCCTCCTGAGCGGCTGGAGACGCGGTATGAGCCCCTCCCTAACCCTGCCGTGGGGTCCCATTCTGGCGAGGCGCTCCACATCGCCCCTCGTTATGTTCATCAGTATCGTCTGCGCGGTGTCGTCTAGGTTCAGCCCCGTGGCGAGAAAAGACGCGTTGATGCGCTTCGCCGCGACGTTGAGCGCCTTCCTCCTGAGAACCCCGCAGTACGAGCACGGCGTGTGCGGGTCCGTGTGTGGGGCGATCTCGTCCAGGGTGAGGCCGTAGAGTTCCCTGAAGGTCACCACGATGTGTTCCACACCGAGCATGTCCGTGAGACGCTTCGCGTACTTCATCGCCTCGTCCCTGTAGCCGGAGATTCCCTCATCCACCGTTATCGCCACCAATTTCAGATCTCTATTCTTCCGGAATATCCGGTGGAGCAGGTACAGGGCCACGGCGCTGTCCTTTCCGCCCGAGATGCCCACGGCTATCGTTCCGCGGCGTATGTCCGCCTGTTTCCTGAGTTCCTCCTTCACGCGCCGCTCCACGAACCTTATAAAGTGGTCCCTGCAAAGGTGTCTCCCGCTGTACCTGACGAATATGATCGCATCCCTTTCGCAGAAATCGCACTTCATTCAACCACCGACGGCATGTGTCCCGTTCTGAGCGCCCTCTCCTCGTCCCTCACGATTTCATCCGACGTGAGGTATCTCAGCAGTTTCTCCGACATGAAGGGCCTTCCGTCCACGACGGGGTACGCGTAGGGCAGTTCAACGATGTGGTTCTTCTGGACTTCCACCTCCACCCCGACCCTCACAGGTATCTCGCGGAGTTCCTTACCCCGCGAGACGATGTAGGCGACGAAGACGGCCGCGTCCACGGGGAACTGCTCCTCGCCTATGTTCCTCGCTATCGGCTC
>MTNG01000145.1 GCA_002011395.1 Candidatus Aciduliprofundum sp. JdFR-45 | reverse complement strand
TATCCTGAACACGTCCTGCATGAAAACGAGGACGTTGTAGAGCAGCATGACCTCAATGGCCGTCTCCAGATAGGGCGTCTCAAATCCGTATCCCAGAACACCCTTCCAGATCAACAGGGCTCCGAAGCCCACCGCAAGGTAAATGCCCGTGAGGAGCACCTTAACGCCGAAGAACGTGCCGGTACACTCGCCGAAGTCGCGCCCCTCCGTCACGCGCTTTATGTGCGCGTAGTTGAAGCCGAAGTTGCCTATGAAGCTTAGTATGCCCGCGAAGGCCAGCGCGCTCCCCACGATTCCGTAGGCGGTCCTGCCGGTGTAGCGGTACACGAAGAAGAGCGTCGCGTAGCCGAGGACCGCCCCTACGAAGTTGTAGAGCATGATCAGCGTGGCCTTGCGCGTGAGGTTCTTGGAGTGTATCCGGGCCTCGGCCATTTAAACCACGTAAGCGCGCAGTCCCTATAAAACTTCCCAGATGCCCCTCACGGCCCCGCGGTTCAGAACTCCCGCGTGGACGTCCGCCACCTCGTCCGCCCTGAGGTCCAGCACGAGTATGTGCGGAGGGCCGCCCTCCTGCAGCACGCCCAGGGACCAGAGCCCCAGCGTGTGGGGGAGCGACGTTGCGCCCTTAAGAATGGGGCCGGGGTCATCCCACCCCTGCATCCTGGCCACACGCCACGCGACTGACAGTTCATGGAGCATGTCCGGCTCGACTGTCATCACGTTGTCCGTCCCGAAGAGAAGGGGATGTCCCGCTTCCAGGTACTCCGCCAGGGGCGGAAGCGCCCCCGCGATGAGCGCGTTGCTGCTCACGTTCACCGCGATGGGTATGCGGGACTTCAGTACGAGATCAATCTCCTCCCCGGGAACGGTCGCGTGGACGAGCAGGTCCGGTTTGAGGGTCAGTGCCCTCTCGATTTCGCTCTTACCGGTCAGGCGAAGCGAACGCTCCACCGCCTCCACATGCTCGGCCACGTGGATGGCGAAGAACTTCGCCCTCCTCCTGATTTCCTTTAGTGTGGCGTCGGAGTACTCCCCCACCCCGCTGGGGGCCACGCCATCAACCTGCTCCATCTCCACTCCTGTCAACACATCCTCGCAGAGGACGTCCTCGCGTATCTCCTCCTCCGTTTGAGCGATTACGGGCTCGTAGAGGATTTTCATATCCATCTCAGCCCTCCTTCTGACCTCGGCGGACAGGGCGGGGAGGTTTGAGTGCTCAATTCCGCCGTAGACCCCCCTGTGCTTCATGCTTTCCAGAACTGCCACCGCCCCGTCAATCGTGGCTCTCCCCAGCGCCCTCTGCTTCAGCCCGTCAGGGGGGCGGACGAGTTCGACGAGATCGTGCCTCACGTATTCCTCTCTAAGCGGGTAGTCCAGCAGGTGCAAATGCGCGTTGAAGAGGGGCGGTATCGCCACTCTGCCGCCGGCATCCCTTCCCTCGGGAAAGGTGCCGAAGCGGAGCTCGCCTTCCACGACGGCGATATCCGTTCGTATGGGCTCGAGGTCCTCCCCCGCGAGCACCACCACGTTCCTTAAGGCCTTCATTCCAGCGCCTCCATGACCACCTTTATAAGGCGTTTCGCCGCCTCCCTGGGGTCGTCGGCCGCCGCGATGTAGGAGACGACCGCCACCCCCGTTGCCCCCGCCCTTATCACCTGAGGGGCGTTGTCACCTGTGATACCCCCTATCCCGACCACGGGAACCCTAACCGCGGAGGCGATCTTCCTGATACCCTCCACGCCCATGGGCTCGGGCAACCCCTCCTTCGTGCCCGTCGGAAAGACGGGTCCAGCGCCGACGTAATCCGCGCCCCCCTCCTCCGCCTCCCTCGCCTCGCGCTCGTCGTCCACAGATATCCCTATTATGGCATCCCCGAGCATATCCCTCGCGATGGTCAGGGGCATGTCCTCCTTTCCCAGATGCACGCCGTCTGCGTCCGCCGCGTACGCGATATCCACCCTATCGTTCACTATGAAGAGTGCATCGTAGCTCCACGTAAGCTCCCTTACGGCGCGGGCCGTGTGCAGCATCTCCCTCGTGGTTCCCCTCTTCTCCCTGAACTGTATGCATCTTACCCCCGCATCCAGCGCCGCCTCCGCGATTTCCAGATGTCCTCTACCGAAGTCCGCGGAGGTGATGACGTAAACCCTCAGCGCCTCATCCAAAGACCGCCGTGGACTCATAGCTCGCTATCACCTCGTAGGCGGCCACCCAGGCCATAAGCGTCCCGTCGTATATGCTCACCGCCCTGTCCGCGATGCTCCTCACGTCGCTCAGGAAATCGCCGTGGGGGAAGCCACCGATTATCACCGCGCAGTCGCGGAGGTATGCGAAGGCCTCGCGCGGATTCACGCGCTCGCCCCACTCCGCGAGGACGACGGTCTCCCTCGGCGAGATCTGCCCTATCAGCTCGGCGAGCGTCATCTCCTTGAGTGTGAGAAGCGGGTTGGCCTTATCCGGGAGAACCCTGTTGTTGAAGAGGGCCTCCATCAGCCCCACGAAGCGGTGGTAGGCCCTTGGAAGCCGGACCTCCGGGTCCAGGAAGATCACCTGGTCGTTTCTCGTGTGCACGTAAACCCTCAGATGCCCCTCCTTGTTAAGAACGGACTCCATCGCCACCATGAGGAAGTGGTGCACGATGTCGGGCCTCCCGCGCCTCTCCGCCTCGTCGGGGTACTTCACCCTTATCGCGCGGTGGTGGTAGTTCGCGTCCAGAAGGACCGTGGAGGGCCTCTTCCCCCTCTCCTTCGCGTGTCTCACCACCGCGGGGTGGCCCTGAATGGGCTGCGGCACGAGTTCCAGCTCGCTGTCCGCCAGGATGAGATGGAGAGTCATCCGAAGATAGCCCCCATTCCCTCCACGACGCTCTCATCCTGCGCCGCGAACTTCTTCCTCGCCTCCTCGGCCTTCTCGCCCGTGAGCATCTCGGCGACGCCCTTCAGCAGTTCCCTCGCCCTCTCAACCGCCTCCCCGCTGCCCTCCACGAGCAGGTACACGTATCCGGGGGCGAGGCCGAGGGGCTCCCCATCCCTCTCAACGAGCGTCTGCCTGCTCACCAGGTCGTCCTGATAGATTTTCTTCAGCCCGTCCTTCCTCTCCTTCGGAAGCATGAATATGCCGTACATCAGTCGCACCTCCAACCCCCATTGCCCGCGGCTAAATTAGTTTTTCCCCGGGGGGCGTCTGCCCAGGCCCACTGCGGCTTCAACTATAACCCGACTAAAATTTAACCGCAATTCAGTTTTGGTAAGACTTAAATATCATGCTCGTATTGATACAGGCCATGTACGTGGAGAGGGATATCACGCCCGCCTTCAGGCGGGTGGCGGGGCACTACAGCATGGTTGCGCTCGTGGGCCCCAGACAGGCGGGCAAGACAACGTTCCTGAAGGAGATGATGAAGGGGTGCAGGGCCTCCTACGTACTCTTTGACGACCCGGATGCCAGGGGCCTCTTCAACGAGGATGTGAAGAAGTTCAGGCTGCAGTATCTGGAGGGGTACGATCTGGGAGTCCTGGACGAGGTGCAGTACTGCAGGGACGCGGGGAGCAAGCTGAAGTACCTGGTGGATACAGGTTCAAGGCTGTGGGTGACATCGTCCTCGGAGATACTCCTGAGAAAGGAGGTTCTCTCGTATCTGGTTGGGAGGGTATCCATAGTGAGGCTCTATCCGTTCAGCCTGGCGGAGTTTCTCCGCGCCAGGGGGCAGAGGGCATATACGGCGGAAATCCTCAGGAGACACCTGTGGGAGCACATGACCCACGGCGGCTATCCCCGTGTGGTTCTGACGGGCGACCCGGAGATGAGGAGGACGATACTTAGGGATCTATACGAGACCATGCTCCTCAAGGACGTCGCCAGGACCTTCTCCATAGAGGACCTGGATACGCTGGAGAGGCTTGTGAGGTATCTGGCCTTCAACGTCGGGGCCCTTTTATCGTATGAAAACGCCTGCAAACTGCTGGATGTATCGTATCAGACGCTCAAGAAGTACACGGATGCCCTCGTGAAAAGCTATCTGATAGCCCTCGTCAAACCCTTCTTCACGAACAAAACGAGGGAGATAACGAAGCAGCCGAAGGTGTACTTCCTGGACACCGGCCTGAGGAATGCGATAGCGAACGAATACCCCGTTGAGCCCACAGGTCCCCTGTTTGAGAACTACGTTTTCTCAGAGCTCATCAAGATGGGCTTCACGCCGAAGTACTGGAGAACGAAATCAAAGGCGGAGGTGGACTTTGTGGTGGAGGTCGGAAATGAGGTCGTGCCGATTGAGGTGAAGATCATGGCGAACCCACCCAAGGTGGAGAGGAGCATGCGCTCCTTCATAGAAAGGTACAGGCCCCACAGGGCTTTTGTGGTGTTCTACAGGGGTGAGAAGGGGGAGGTCGAGGTGGGCGGCACGAGGTTGGTCTACACGGACGTGGCGGGGCTGAGGGATGCCGTGACAAGTTTTATATAAGCAGGGGTGGATATGTTTCGCCGGATGAGAGGCCGGGTCTGCCGGTGCTGGCCGCGGCCGTTGTAATCGTGCGGGGGAGGAAATCCTCCGGGCTCCGCCCTTCAAAGGATTTGCACTGAAAGCGCAAACTACTGTATCAACCTCACACCGTGCACATTCTATGGATGCTGGGATGATACGCAGGGTGCTGGTAGACCAGAAGGAGGAAATGGAGAACGTTCTCCGCGACGGGGAAATGGTGGAGAGGGGGCATCCGAGCGTGTGGAGCGATTAATGCGGATGCGCCGCTCGCGAAGGTCACCATGGGCGTCAGGAGGTGCGGTAAAACGGTGTTCACCCATCAGCTTCTGAAGGGCAGGAGACTTCGACGACGAGTGCCTCGCCGTGGATATGGGTGATCTGAATGCTGTTCTCGAGGCCGTACTGGAGGTGGACACGATCCTCCTGGATGAGGTTCAGAACGTTCCCGGCTGGGAGATGTTTATGAACAGGCTCCTGCGAATGGATTTCAACGTGTTCATAATCGGGAGCAACGCCAACCTCCTGAGCACGGAACCGGCCACGCACCTCACGGGCAGGCACATACCCATAGAGCTGTATCCCTTTTCGTTTTGGGAGTTTCTGCGCCTCAGAAAGGTGAGGTGGGGGAGGGGGAGAGCACGCGGAAAAGGGCTGAGATCAAAGGACTGTTGAGGGAGCACCTCAGAATCGGGGGGTTTCCCGAGGTGGATAAAAGGCCTGACATTGCAATGGGCAATCTCTCGCGCTGCACGCCCTTTCCAACTACGCCAGATTACTGTCCTACAACAAGGTGAAGAACATCCACGGGCTGAAAAGCGTTCACATCGCGAAGAACTACCTGGATTACCTGAGGGAGGCGTATCTGATTTTCCTGGTGGACAAGTATTTCGGGAAGCCTAGGGAGGCCATCAATTCCCCAAAGAAGGTATACGTGGTGGACACGGGGCTGGCAACGATGCTGTCCCTGTCCGCCCCGGAGAATACGGGCCTTCTGATGGAAAACCTTGTCTACGTGGACCTTTTGAGGAGGAGAAGCATATACAGGTGACCTACGCCGAGGGGCCGGACGAGATTGACCGCAGGGAGATATCGTCGCTGGTCAGCGCCTCCGAGCTGATGAGAACGAGGAGATTGAAAATAATAACGTGGGACTGCGAGGGCACGCTCAGGAAGGATGGCAGGGATGTGGAGGCGGTCCCCCTCTGGAAGTGGCTTCTGGCTCCCGGTGAAAACGGCGGTCAGTGCATACCGTGAAGGTATCTGTGCGCCAGACGGTTGGTTATGCCCTCCGGAACGCTCACGGGGTAGACGGACACGAGCTCCATGGGAAGCCCGTACTTCTCGCCGAAGTGGAGCAGCGAGGTTACCTCCCTCTTCAGGGTCTCCTCATCCTCCGCCTCGTAGACCACGTTTATGAGCTTCACGGGCCTCAAGCCCTCGCACGCCACGAAGTCCACCTCTCTCGCGTTTTTCATAAAGTGAACATCGTGGGTCCTCCTCAGATGCAGATACACGGCGTTCTCCAGTCTTCTGCCCAGGTCCTCGCTCCCCCGCATTCCCAGCGATATAAAGGCGGGGTCCACCGCGTAGGCCTTCTTGGAGTAGGAGGCCTGGACCTTCAGCGAGGGAGAATAGCGGCTCACGACCTCCAGAAGAAACGCGTCTCTGAGCATCCCCACGTACTCCTTCAGCGTGTTCACGTGGCGTATGCCTGTAATACCCTTCAGGGACCTGTAAGAGAACTCCTTCCCGACGTTGGATAGGAGGTACAGGGCGATGGCCTTCAGCGCCTCCGGATAGCTGATCCTCGCGCGGGAGATTATGTCCCTGTAGATTATCCTCTCGAAATACTCCCTCACTAAGGAAATGTCGCCCGTCAGGACGACTCTGGGGAAGCCGCCCGTGTGCAGGTATTCCATGAAGGACTCCCTGCTGAGCTCCAGGTTCCTGAACCTGAGGAACTCCGCGTAGGAGAGCGGGTATACGGTGAAGCTCTTCGTCCTCCCCACCAGCGCGGAGGCATAATCGGAGGAGAGGAGGCGGGAGTTTGAACCCGTGACGAATATCTTGAACCTTCTGTGTGCCCTGTGGGCGAACTTCTCCCAGCCCTCTACCTCCTGCACCTCGTCCAGATAAAGAAACCTCTCACCCCTCTCCCTCGCTATGTCGGCGACCTTTTCAAAGTCCCGGTGCGTGAAGTCGTAGAGTCGCTCGTCCTCAAAGTTCAGGTATATCCCGCCGTGTCTCTGAAAGAGCTCGTAGAGTATGAAGGTCTTGCCCGCCCTCCTGACGCCCTTTATCACCGTTATCTCTTCCATCTCCACGCTTCTCTCAATATCATCCGTTATGTCCCTGTGAATCACCCTCTCGCCCTCTATGGATTCCCTCCACCCGTCTATCACGTCCTCCAGAACGTCCCTTGAAGTCATCTCATGCCCTATCGCATCGCAGGGATAAATATTTTGTGCAACGAATTGAACATTTTCCGCAGAATTTGTTCATTCTGGTGAACAAATTCAACGCAGGGTCGCGACCACCTCCACCGCCCTCGCCATGTGCTCCAGCGGGACGTAGGCCTTTTTAGTGCTCAAGGCCATGACCTCGTCGGGGGGCACGTGGATGAAGACAGCTTCCCCTCCAACCTTATGGAGGAGGGCATAGTAGAACGCGTTGCAGACGTATGTGCCGGCGGTGTTGGAGATGTACGCGGGAATTCCCTCCTCCCCGAGTTTCTCCACCAGCCGCTTCACCGGAAAGCGCGTTATGTACGCGTCGGGCCCGTCCTCGTATACCTTCTCCTCGTCAGGCGCGTACCCCTCATTGTCCGGCATCCTGGAATCCATCAGGTTTATAGCAACCCTCTCCACGGATATCTGCGTCCGCGCCTCCGCGAGCCCGAGGGCCACGACCCGCTCGGGGCGCATCTCCGCGATCCTCTCCGCCCACTCCCTCGCACCGGAGAACGTCACGGGCACCCTGATCTTCTCCGCGTCCACGTCCGCCCGGAGCACCGCCTCCCATGAAGGGTTCCTGCTGTACCCCTTGAAGGGCTCAAACCCCGTGAGGACTATCATTCCCGCACCCTCCTCAGCTGGGAGAGCACGTACTCCCGCTCATCCTGAGGCGAGGGGAAGTCATACGCGACTTCGCCATCCTTCACGACGGTTACCACTATGTTCCTCATCTCCGCCCCGCAGTCGCAGGTTGGCCGGGGCGAACCGGACGGCACCACCCTGTACGCGAGGCATTCCTCGCAGCGGTAGACGTCCTTCCTCCCGGAGAACTTGCCCCTTTTCGCTAGCGGTTTTCCCTCAACCTCCACTATGTCCATGGCGAAGTCCACAGTCCTCGCGTTGGATATGCTCGTCCCGACGCCAAAGCCGTCCACTATGTCCCTGAGATCCTCAACGGCCCTCTCGTCTATCCCGCCGGACACGATGATTTTCACATCTCTGTGTCCTCTTAAATCCAGCTCCCACCGGACCTCGCGCACCAGGTCAGCGAAGTTCCCGCGCCGGGAGGAGGGCGTATCAAGACGCACCGCGTATATGTTCTCCATGACCTCCGCGGCCTCCAGCGCCTTGAACTTCTCGTCCCCCAGCGTGTCTATAAGCGCTATCCTCGGGACCTCCGGCGGCATATCCTCCTCGTAGTCCTTCCAGGCCTCCCTCTCCCCCACCGTCAGTATGAGCGCGTGCGGCATGGTGCCCTTCGGCTCCACCCCCAGCGCCCGGGCGCCCAGTATTGAGGATACGCCGTCGCAGCCGCCTATGTAGGAGTAGAAGTCAATCATGGGGGCTATCGCGGGGTGCATCCTCCTGACGCCGAAGGATAGCACGGTTTTATCCACAGCTGCCCTCTTTATCCTCGCCGCTTTCGTGGCGATGCCCGTCGCCTGACATATCAGCCCGAGAGCAGGGGTTTCGTAGACAGCGAAGTCCACGTAGCGCCCCTCTATGGACATGACGGGCACCGGAACCCCTGTGACATCCCGCGGGGTGAAGATTGTGCCCTCGGGCAGGGCGCGGACCGTCACGGGGATGCCCTCAAAGAGATGGGCGATCTCCCTGAGACCTGCGAAGACCATCCACGGATAAGGGGGGTTCATGGTGGTGAACTCCGCGTAGACGCGCGTGTCCACCCCGCGCCTCTTCAGTATATCCCGCGTCCGGGCGAAGTAGATGTCCGTCGTGTCGCCTCTCCTTATCTCCTCATCGGTCGCCACGAGAAACCTCATATCTTCCGCACCTCCGCGAGGGGCACGACCACCGCGCCGAGGATGTCCCTCATGTACTCAAGCCCTCTCCTGTGTCCCTCCTCGGTGATCCCCTGCACGCACTCCTCTGGGACGATTATACCGTAGCCCCTGTAGTACGCGCCGACAGCCGTCTGCTGCACGCAGATATCCGTGCTTATGCCCGCGAGGATCACCGTGTCCACGCCCTTCGCCCTCAGAATGGTATCCAGCCCCGTCTCGTAGAAACCGTCAAAGCGCATCTTCTGCACCACCACGTCGCCCTCCTGCGGTGCGAGCTCCTTCACGACCTCGCTCCCCTTCGTGCCCCTGAGCGCGTGGGCGCCCCACTTCCTGAACTCGTAGTCGTCCGGTATGTGCGCGTCGCAGAGGTAGATGACGGGCCATCCCCTCTCCCTCGCGAGGTTCAGCAGTTCCCTGATCGCCGGTATGATGCTTCTGGCCCTCTCGCTCCCGTACTTCCCGTGGACGAAATCGTGAATCATATCTATGACCAGCACCGCCGGCCTCATGGGTGGGACATGGACCCGGCGGATAATAAGGTTACCACACCCTGACGTCGCCCTCGAGGACGCCCCTGGAATGCACGTAAACCTCAAAGAAATCCTCTATGCCCGTCCCGGCGAGCTTCTTCTTCAGGAGGTAATCCACCTGAAACATGCCGGCGGAGTCCTTCATGGTTATGTCTATCCGCACGGGCCTTTCATCGCCTCTGTGTATCTCCACGTTCTCCACCGCGTAGGCGCTCACCGCGTGTATGCTGTGAGAGCCCGCTTCGAAGGGTATGCGCGCCCTTCCGCTCTCCATGTCGAGCGCATCTGCGACCCTCACGATGGCCGCCTCTATGGTTATCGGATGCACATCCGTTCTGTGCGCGTATATCGCGTGGAGCGTTTCTCCCATCACCGTCGTGGCTTCATCCTCATCGTATATTCCCTTCAGGACCGCGGGGATCACCTGCGAGGCGAGGACGACCGAGAACTCCTCGTGGTTTTCCCTGTGCACCACATGCCCCACATCGTGGAGCGCGGACGCCAGGACCACCACGACCTCCGCGTCCTCGTTCCCCATGCCGTGGTGCTGGACTATGGAGGGCGTAACTCCACCCTCTACGAAGAGACGGAGAATACGGAGGGCGATGTTCGCCACGATTTTCACGTGCACGGGTCCGTGGTCGTTCATGAGAAGGCGGTCCACCGCCATCCTGTTCGTGTTGCGCCAGAGGGCTGTCACCATGACGCTGGAATTCAACCGCTCCACGACCCTGGCGAGTTTCTCGTTTTCACCCACGGGAACCCTGAACCGCGTGCGAAACACCCCCTTAAATTGAAGCGGGTACCGGGCACACCGGAGTGAGCGCCCGGGCACGCCCGCCGGTTGACCCCGGCCATGCCCTTCGCCCCGCTACCCCCCGAGCGCCGCAGGTCCACGGTACCGCTGCTCCCTTCCGGGCCTGGCGGGGTTCCCGTGGCAGGCCCGCGGGTCCCTTCCCTCCGGAAAGGCCCGCGGGTCCCCCAGCCCCGGGGGACAGGACGTCATCGGGCAGTGGCCGGACCGGCAGGAGCCCCGGGTACGCCGCCTCCGGCTGTCGCCCCCGCATGTAGACGATTTCGGGTGACAGGGGACGCCTAACCCCCCGGCCTAGCCCGGCACCCGGGGGATATAGGGCCGGCCTGCTTATAACGGTTTCGGAGGGGGTACTCAGGGTTACCGTAATCGGTTTTACCTTTTCCGCCTTCCCATGTAGGGCGGAGGCATTCGCCATGGGGCCATCTTCTGCGGACGCCCGGTAGCGAATCCCGGCGATGTGGACGAGAGGGTTCTTATGCTCACGTTACACGCCATCCCGCCCGAGCAACCACCTCCATATGGGGCGCACACAGATGATCTTCCCGCCGACCTGGACGTCC
>MTNG01000054.1 GCA_002011395.1 Candidatus Aciduliprofundum sp. JdFR-45 | reverse complement strand
AGGAGGGATTTGAGGGAACTGTCGTGGGGTCTGGGGGAAGCCTTCGCCACTGCCGATGTCATGATGGTAAACGAGGGCACGCTGGAGGAGTTCAGGGAGAAGGTGAGGGCCCTGCTCCGTGGTCTTGTGGACGGTTCGCATCGCATCTCTTGTTAGCTGACATCATGGGCGAAAAACTCATATATCATCAGACATATATACCTCATGTGTCTGACGTAGATGTGAAAATAGTGGCAGAGGTGGCAGATTTCGACGAGTATGTGGCGGACGAATTGCATCGCTTTTCAGAGCATCTGATGTCGGAGAAGAGAAGCGGGCACACTGTGAAGCAGTACGTTTCCATGGTCAGACACATGTTTAACTATCTCGGCAAGAGGGCGGAGGAAATCACGCCGGCAGACCTTGAAAGGTTCAAGAGGTATCTCGCCCTGGAGAGGGATTACTCCAAGAACTCGCTTTACACAGCCGTGAAGGCGGTGCAGGCGTACTTCCGATACAGGGGATTGAGCACCGCAGAGCACCTGAAACCACCGCGAAGGCCAAAGCAGATGCCAAAGTACCTCACCCGACGGGAGGCGAGCGCGCTTCTGGAGGCGTGCCGTGAAAACCCGCGCGACCATGCCATAGTGGTGCTTCTGATATACAGCGGGCTGAGGGTGGGTGAACTCTGCAATCTGACCCTTGAGGACATAGATTTTTCTGATAGGATAATACGCGTGAGGAGCGGTAAGGGCGATAAGGATCGCATAGTGCCCATCTCGCATGAGGCGGTGGATGCCCTGAAGGCGTACCTGAAGGTACGACCTGAACCGAAGGATGGGGGCGACTATCTGTTTGTGTCCCGCAAGAGGACGCGCATAACAACACAGCAGGTGGAGCGCATAATCAGAAACTACGCGAAGAAGGCGGGTATACGGAAAAAGGTTACGCCTCACGTGCTCCGGCATACCCTGGCGACCACCCTTCTGAGGAACGGGGCGGACATTCGCTACATACAGCAGATACTGGGACACAGCAGTGTGGCCACCACCCAGATATACACCCACGTTGATGAGGAGGCGTTAAGACGGGTATACGACGCGGCGGCTCCACACTTCTAAAGTCGTCGTATGAGTACGGCCATGAACGCCAGAAGAACGACGACCATCGTGGGATTTACCTCTGGCACCACACCCGATACGAGGTTGACCTCTTTCCTTCCCGCGCTGTCCACCGTTATGTCTTGGCTGACACCGGCGGCGCTTATACGGACGGTATCGCCTATGACGTGGCGCACATTCGCCAGGTTCACCATGTAAAATCCATTCACATCTGTCGTGACGTTGAGCGTTAGGCCGTTTGAGAGAACCTCCACCGTGACGTTCTCACCCGCAAGAGGTGCACCGGTTGAATCCGTCACATGGCCGTATATTATGTACGGGAGGGGCTGTGCCGCTCCCTGCTCCTTGGGCGTGAGGGTGACATCGCTCGCCTCAATGAAGTACATAAGCCCCTCGTAGAAATCGTGTATATAAGTCAGTATTTTCGTTTCATCCGGGTGGAAACCCGTGAACGCATCCGGGGCGTTGCTCCATGTTGGCTCCAGTTCCACCGCAATCCCTATTATGTTGTGGACACCGTACACCCAGTCAAAACTCCCGCCCGGTGCGGTGTAACCTATAACCTCGTCGGGTCTTCCGTACTGGTATGTTGAGGTGGGGCTCCCCTCTATCATGGTCCTCTTTGTGATGTTGGAGGCCAGGCTCCTGTAAAACGCATCGTGAGGGGTGTTTGCGCTCGCGTTGCCCCACGGAATCAGAACGCTTCCATGGAAGCTGTGCACCACCATATACGCATTTATGCTGTGATTCAGTATGAAATCCCTCTCGGCCTGGGTCTCGGGCTCGCTGAACGGCGCGGGGCCGTGGTAGGTATCGCTGTCAGGGTTGCTGTCACCGCTCGCCCAATCCCAGTCCCAGTTTCTCTCAAAGTCCACCCCCTCCCCGTGGATGTCACCCCAGAAGTCCACGTAGGTGTCCAGAGAACCGCTACCGTCGTTGTCTCTGCAGTTCTTCCTCCAGCCAGAGCCCACAACCTGACTTCTATTTCCATCACCGTCAAAGACATAACCATCTGCGTTTGTCATAGGGACGAGGTAAATCTGAAAGTGGTCAACGATCCAGTGGATGGTGTCGTTCGTGGTATAGTTCTCCACAAGGCTCTGCATGAGGTAGAGTATGAGCATAGGACCCAGCCATTCCCTCGCATGGTGCCAGTTTATGAATATCCCCGGCTCGTTCTCCTCCACCCCCACGTTATCGGAGATTTTCACCACGTATATGTCGCGGGGTGTGTCGTAGGCCCCGCTGGTCGCGTTCCACCCCCATGTCTTACCAATCACCTCAACGGAGAGTATGTCCGAATAGTAGGACTGAAATGCCTGAAGGGTGGCGTTCAACTCCTCGTATGTGATGTACCGGGTGAAATCTATTTTGGGTGGTGCGACCTTTGTCTCGTTCTGCCCGCCCCCGCCAACGGCCACAGAATTTGAAAGGGCCGTAAGTGATATCAGTATCAGCACAGCCACAGCAGCCATCCGCACGCCCATGCTCTCACCGCCGTTGCATGAGGGTGCAAATATTTAACAGTTGTTGCGCGGTGGGTGAGGTATCTTTATCACCATCCTGCACCATCACCCCTGCGTGGCCATCTGGGAACTGCTGCTCATGATAGCCCTCGGATGGGCCCTTCGGAGGGCCATCAGAACAGACAGTCCTTTCCGCGTCGTGCGCGAGGTCAACGATTACATCTTCTTCCCTCTGCTCATCTTCTGCTCCATCGCTTCCAAGGACTGGGGTTTCCTGTCGTCGCTCTGGATAGCCGTGGTGGCCGCCGTTCTCGTGGTGTTCATATGTCTCACCGTAGCCCATTTTTATGCCAGCCACGTCCACGAGGTTAGGTGGGCCAGGACGCTCGTTATCCTTTCCTTTTACTCCAACAGCGTGGCCCTCGGTTACCCGATGGCGAGCGTTTTCGTGGATGACATAACCCCAGCGATAGTGTTCGCCCAGACGGCCTTCTTCATCTCGCTTCCGCTGGCCGTTTTCATAGGGGCAAGGTATGCTCACGGGGATGCGGGCGTGCTGAAAAGCGTGCTGACGGCCCTCCGATTCCCACCCGTCATGGCTACCCTCGCAGCAGTCGTCCTGGTGGTGGCCGGGATATCTCTGCCCCATCTGGACACGGGGCTCTCAATCGGCAGGGTCGGCCTGTATCTTATACTCATATACTTTGGCTCCCGCGTGGAGTTCGGGAGGGTAAATCCGAGGCACATAGCCGAGGTCGGGGCTCTCCGCATGGCGCTACCCCTCGCGGTGGTACTACCTCTCCTCCGGGGAACACCGTGGGAGATATTTGCCCCCGTGGTGGTTGAGGCGGTTATGCCCCCTGCCATATACGCGAACATTGTGATCTCCCGCTACGGACTGAGCGATGTGGAGGCGATGAGTACGACGTTTGTTCTGAGCATAGCGGTCATCGTCCTCATAGCGGCGCTCAGCATGCTCGCGTGAGGTGGAACGCGGGTAAACTCTCATCTTTAAATACCCGCAAGTTGATTCACCTCCGGTGGTAACGATGGAGATGCCGAAACTGTTCATACCCGGACCGACTGAAGTGCCCGACGAGGTGCGCCTCGCTATGGCCCAGCCCGTTATAGGGCACAGGACGAAGGACATGACTGAACTCTACGGGGGCATCGTGGAGAAACTCCAGAAGCTGTTCAACACGAACCACTATGTCATGGTGATAACATCCAGCGGCACCGGCGTGATGGAGGGGACCGTGAGAAACCTGGTCAACCGCACCGTGCTGCACGGCGCGTGCGGCGCCTTTGGCAAGCGGTGGTACCAGATATCGCAGGCGAACGGGAAGGAGGCGGACCTCGTGTGGGCTGACTGGGGTAAAGCGGTTAAGCCGGACATGATCGCGGAGAAGATTGTGAAGGGCAAATACGAACTTGTGGCGGTGACGCACAACGAGACCAGCACGGGGGTGAGGAATCCGACGGATGAGATAGCGAAGATCGCCCATGAAAATGACGCTCTGGTTGCCATAGATGCTGTGAGTTCGCTGGGAGGGGACATGATAGATGTGAATAAGTACGATGTGGTGGTCAGCTCCTCTCAGAAGGCGTTCGCCCTCCCGCCGGGCCTTGCCTTCGCGATCGTGAGCGAGGCGGCCATGGAGAAGACGAAGAGTGTTGAGGGCAGGGGCTACTACTTTGACTTCGTTACCCTGCTCAAGCGCTACGAGAAGAACAAGCAGCACCCGACCACACCTGCGGTCTCGCTTCTCTACGCCCTGGACGTCCAGCTGGACCGCATGCTGAAGGAGGGCATGCAGGCCAGGTACGAGAGGCACGTGAAGATGATGAAGATTGTTCAGGAGTGGGCGAAGAAGCGGGGCTTCGCTCTCTTCGCGGAGGAGGGCTACAGGAGCGTGACTGTGACGACCGTGGAGAACACGCTGGGTATCTCCGTGAAGGAACTCAACGATGAACTCGTGAAGCGCGGCATGAGGATATCCAACGGCTACGGCGATCTCAAGGAGAAGACATTCAGGATCGCCCACATGGGCGAGCTCACGCCCGCCGACATAAGGGGCCTGCTGGGCGAGATAGACGAAATACTCGAGGCGAAGGGGGTGTACTGAGATGAAGGTGGGCATATGCGACCCGATAGCAGAGGAGGGTGTGGCATACCTCCGCGAGAACGGCGTGGAGGTTGTGGACCTCACGGATATACCGAAGGACGAACTCGTGAAGCATGTCGGTGAGCTGGATGCCATAATAGTGCGGAGCGCAACGAAGGTCCGGAAGGAAATCATAGATGCCGCCACGAACCTGAAAGTGATAGGGCGCGCGGGAATCGGCCTCGACAACATAGACGTGGAGTATGCGCAGCAGAAGGGCATAAAGGTGCTCAACACCCCCGGCGCCACGAGCATCAGCGTGGCAGAGCTGACCATAGGCCTCATGCTCGCCGTGATGAGGAAGATCGCCTACGCGGATAGGGAGACCAGGAAGGGCAACTGGCCCAAGAAGAAGTGCAAGGGCGTGGAGATGTACGGTAAAACGCTAGGCGTCATAGGTCTGGGCCGGATAGGTCGCGAGGTGGTGAAGCGTGCGCGTGCCTTTGGTATGAAGGTTATATACTACGATGTCTACCGCCCCTCCGAGGAAGTGGAAAAGGAACTCGGGGTGGAGTTCAAACCGCTGGAGGAAGTTCTGTCCACGGCGGATGTTATAACCCTTCATCTGCCGTTGACCCCTGAGACGAAGCACCTGATAAACAGGGAGGCGATTGAGAAGATGAAGGACGGTGCCATAATCATCAACGCCGCCCGCGGAGGGATAGTGGATGAAGATGCTCTCTACGAAGCGCTGAAGAGTGGAAAGATCTACGGCGCTGCGCTGGACGTCTACGAAAACGAGCCGCTGAAGGAGAGCAGGCTGTTTGAGCTGGACAACGTCGTGCTGACGCCCCACATAGGTGCACAGGCGAAGGAAGGACAGGCGAGGGCGGGTGTGGAGATAGCCCGCAAGGTGTACGAAGCGCTATCCGGCATGGGCACGTGAGCCCACGTACCATTCATTTTTTATTTTCTGGATAAAATGAAAGGTTTGTATCGCATTTCTGTCCGTTAAACTTTAAATGTATGCATATGCATACACCCGTATGCGCGTGGTGGGAGCATTCCTCATATCCCTGCTGGCCGTAGCACTTTTTGTACCGATATCCTCCGGATGGTATAGCGGTGGAGGCGGGGATATTCGCATAACTGCCTTCACGTTTGACCACTATCACAGTTACAGCGAGGTTGTCTCTACTCTCTACGCGATGGCAGCAGCGCATCCGGATATAATGAACGTGAGCGTGATCGGATACACATACGGATGGAACGATACAACAGGCGCGTATGACACCCCCAGGGAGATACTCCTCGTGAAGATTTCTGACAACGTGAATGTGGACGAGGACGAGCCGGAAATATTCATAGACGGGTTGCACCACGCGAGAGAGTGGCTCGCGCTGGAGGTCCCGCTCTACATAATCCAGACGCTGGTTCTCAACTACAGCGTGAACGATACCATCAGATGGCTCGTGGACCACCGCGAGATATACATCATACCCATGGTGAATCCAGACGGCTATGTGCACGATGGAAACGGTGACCTCAATTCCGCCTCCTACTGGAGAAAAAACACCAGGGATAACGACGGAGATGGCATATTTGAGGATAACTTCTGGACCACCGAGGGAGTGGACCTGAACAGGAACTACGGGGTGCACTGGGACCTCGCGCCGTCGCAGGACAGCGACCCCGACAGCGATACCTACCACGGCCCCGCGCCGTTCAGCGAGCCCGAGACCCAGGCGATAAGGAGCGTGGCGGAGAATCACACGATAAATCTCTACATCACGTACCACAGCTACAGCTCCCTCATACTCTACCCGCCGGGGTGGACCACCGACCCCGGCCCGTGGGAGTACCTCTTCCGCTCCATAGGGGAGAACATGAGCAAGCTCCAGCCCTACGAGCAGTACACGGTGCAGCAGTCCTCCGACCTCTACCCCGCCTACGGCTGCGCGGACGACTGGTTCTACGAGAACGAGAGCGCCATGGCGTTCACCATAGAGCTGGAGGGCAACGACTTCTACCCGCCGACGAGCGCCATCCAGACCGCGGTGGAGAACAACATAGAGGCGGCGCTTTACGCCATCATGGTGGGCGACATGAGCATAAGGGTTGGCTTCCCGCCCAAGCCGTACATCATATACGGGTACGCGGCGGATCCATCCCAGCCCGTGGTGGCGGAGAACCTCGCCAACGGGGAGAACGTGAGCGTCATGCCCGCCTCAAACGGCTTCTACATGCTCAACCTCGGCCTCCTCACGAGCAACTACTCCACCTCGGACACCATAAGGGTCAGCAACGGTGCGGCGTACGTGGACATCAACACCGACGACTCCTGGGGCAAGAGGGTGGACATCGCGCCCGTGCCCGAGTTCGACCCGGGGATGGCGGTGCTGACGGTCATGATCGTCCTTGCTCTCCTCAGTGCCGGAAGACGCGGAAGCCCGTGAACACCATGGCCATCCCGTGGTCGTTCACGGCCTCTATTACCTCCTGATCCCTTTTTGAACCGCCCGGCTGTATCACCGCGGTTATGCCCGCCTCGTGCGCCGCGTCTATGGCGTCGCGGAACGGGAAGAACGCGTCGGAGGCCATGACCGCGCCCCTTGCCCTATCACCCGCCTTCCTCGCGGCGATTTGCACGGAATCCACGCGGCTCATCTGCCCTGCGCCCACGCCCACGACCGTCTCATCCTTCGCGAAAACAATGGCGTTGGATTTCACGTGGCGCACGACCTTCCACGCGAACAGAAGGTCACGCATCTCCTCCTCCGTTGGTTCCCGCTCGCTGACCACTTTCAGGTCTTCGGGTTTTATCTCGTGTATGTCCGAGTCCTGAATCAGGAAGCCCCCGTAAACGGAGCGATATGCATAGTGTGGAGGCAGTTTTTCTACATCTCCGACCTTCACCAGACGCAGATTTTTCCGCTTTTTGAACACCTCCAGCGCCTCGTCAGTGAAGTCGGGTGCCACTATGCACTCCGTGAACACCTTCTTTATCTCCCTTGCGGTATCTCCATCCAGCGGGCGATTGAGGGCCACGATGCCGCCGAAGGCGGACACGGGGTCCCCGCTGAGCGCCCTCACATAGGCGTCCTTCAGCGTATCTGCCACGGCCGCACCACACGGGTTGGTGTGCTTTATGACGGCGGCGGCGGGCCTCTCAAACTCCCTGACCAGGTTGAGCGCCGCATCCAGGTCAACGATGTTGTTGTATGAAAGCGGCTTACCCTGTATAACCTCCCCGCAGACGGGGGAGTTTCTGCAGCGCCATGAGTAGAGGGCGGCGCTCTGATGAGGGTTTTCCCCGTAGCGGAGGTCCCTCACCTTCCTGCCGTATATGAACTTCCAGGGCGGGAAGCCCTCCATGCCCATCGCGGCCCACAGCCCCTCGTGGATTACCGCGTCGTACCTGGCCGTGAGCGCAAACGCCTCCAGCGCCAGTTTCTTGCGCGTTTCCATGGATATGTCGCCCCGCTCTTCCATCTCCGCCATGAGGTCGCCGTACTGCTCCGGCGAGGTCACGACGGCCACGCGGTGAAAGTTCTTCGCGGCGGCCCTTATCAGCGCCACGCCCCCTATGTCTATCATCTCTATGACCCTGCTCAGGGGTGCGCCTCTCCGCATCTCCTCCTCAAAGGGATAGAGGTTCACCACCACCATATCTATGGGCTGAATACCCATCTTGGCCAATTCTCCCATCTGGTCCTCCCTCGCGAGTATGCCGCCGTGCACGGCCGGGTGCAGCGTCTTCACCCTGCCGTCCAGAATTTCCGGAAAACTCGTAACCTCTTCAACGGGTGTGACCGGTATGCCTCTCTCCCCGAGTGCTCTCGCGGTGCCCCCAGAGGAAATGAGCGTCCACCCCCTTTCCACGAGAAAGGCGGCGAAGTCAGCTATTCCCGTCTTGTCCCACACGCTTATCAGAGCCCGCATGATGGGTGAAGTGAGTACGGGCTATTAAACGGTTGTGTCACCCCCTCCTCCCGACGAGTTTCCTCGCACCCTCCACGATGCTCTTCGCCACCTTCGGCCCCATGCCCGGAAGACGCGCTATCTCCTCCGGGGTGGCTTCGGCAACGCGGGCCGCATCGGTGTAGCCGTGGTTATGTAGCACGCGTGCCCTCACCCTTCCCACGCCAGGTATCGCGATGAGCGGCAGCAGGTCCTCCCTGACGCCGTGCCGCACGCGGAGCCGTAAATCGCGCAGTCGACCGGCATGGCGCCATCCGAAGAGCCCCGCTATGCTCTCCATCCCGTAGATGAGCCATTCGGCTGTCTGCACCCTTCCGTGGAGGTCTCCCGGGTAAACGGAGAACATGTCCTTTATCTCGTCCTGGCTCCTCTCGTCCATCCACGCGGACAGCACCGCCGCGGTTTTCACGGCGTTGAAGTATGTGTCCTCCTCCACCTCATACGTGCTGTAGTACAGCCGCTCCGCCGCGATGTAGGTGTACAGCGTCTCTATTTCCCTCCTCCCCGCGCGGAAGGGGAGCATGTCGGGCGTGAGCGATACGAGGTGGAGAACAGCGAAATCGCTGTAGTGGTCCGACTCGTAAGCCCTCCTGAAGTACATCACCGTGAGCGGGTCAAGGTACAGGTGCGAGGTCCTCTCGCCCAGGGGGGTGGGGTGGTACTTCCCGCCCCTCTCGCTCACGAACCCGTTGTCCGCGAGGAAGTTCAGCACCTCCTCCAGGACGTCCCGCATGGCGTCCACGCCCACTGTGTGGGCGAAGAACGTCCCCGAGAAGATGCGCAGGAGCGTCTTCATATCCCACGCGAGGCGCGATGCGATGAGGGAGAGCGCATGCACCCGCAGGGCGTGGGGTGATGAGAGGTGCGACTCAATGGGCTCCACGTCGCTGAATATGTAGTTCTCCCAGGCGAACTCTGCCCAGTGTCCGTTCTCCGCCACTATAACGCCGATTCCGTAGGGGTCGTAGCCGGGCCTGCCGGCCCTTCCCAGCATCTGCTTCACCTCCCACGCGGGGATGGGCTGGTTGCTCCACCCGTCGAACCGCCTGAAGCTCTTCAGTATGACCACGCGCGCCGGGAGGTTTATGCCGGCCGCTAGCGTGGGGGTGGCGACTATCACCTTCAGCAGACCCCTGCGGAAGGCGTTTTCCACGGTCTTCCTCATCTCATTCGTCAGCCCCGCGTGGTGGAAGCAGGCGCCCCTCTCGGCCCTCTTCGCCAGGTCCTTTCCCAGGCCCCCCATTCTCTCCAGTTCTGCAGCGAATTCGCGCAGCGCCTCTCTCTCCTCCTCCGGTATGATGCGTTCCAGAACCCGGCCAATGGTCAGCGAGAGCGACTCCGCATGTCTCCTCTGGGAGACGAAGATGAGGACCTGCCCGCCTTCCTCCACGGTCGTCCTCACAAGGTTGCCCACCACTGTTCTATCCCGCGGGACGCGCATGGCTCTTCCGTCGTCCAGCTGCAGCGTTATGCCATCGTATACCCCTAAATGGAGCGGGATGGGGCGAAAATCGCTCACCACCAGGGAGGCGTTGAGCCACTCCGCCACTTCCTCCGGATTGCCTATGGTTGCCGAGAGCCCTATGATCTGCGCCTCGGGGTTGAGCCACCTGATCTTGGATAGCACCATCTCCAGCGTCGGACCGCGGTCCGGGGAGGTGATCAGGTGTATCTCATCCGCCACCACGACCCCTATGCCGCTTATGAAGCCGGGATCAACGCGCGTTATCGCGTCAACTTTTTCACAGGTGGCCACGATGACATCCGCGCCCCTGAGGTGGTCCGGGGGAATGTCGTAGTCCCCTATCGCCAGCGCCACCTTCATCCCTATGCATCCGAACCTGCTGAGCTCCTCGTACTTCTCCATCGCGAGCGCGCGCAGGGGCACGATGTATATGCTCCTCATTCCGCGCGAGAAGGCGCGGAGAACGCCGAAGTAGCCCACGAGCGATTTGCCGGATGCCGTGGGTATGGAAACGACAACGTTTCTCCCGGAGGATATCGCCTCCACCGCCTCCGCCTGCGGCGGGTAGAGTTCCTCTATCCCCTCGCTGCGAAGTATCTCCCTGACCTCCTCCGGGACGTCCAGTTCATCAACGAGCATTCGGAAGGTAGGAAGTGCGAAGGTATTTTAAGTTTGTGGAGATGGATGGAAATCCCGCTGCGTCGCAATGTTAATATAACCACCCCCACATCCAAGGGTGAGGCGGGCTCCATATGAAATCCGGAAAGCTCACCCTCTGGGAGGCCACCGCCCTCGCGGTCGGTATAATAATAGGTTCAAGCATATTCTCACTCATAGGCGTTGGCGCGGGCATAGCCGGGAGCAATCTGCCGCTGGCCTTCGTCA
>MTNG01000012.1 GCA_002011395.1 Candidatus Aciduliprofundum sp. JdFR-45 | reverse complement strand
GCGCCATAAAGAGGGTGCGAGAGGTTCACTGGCTGGACGAACTCGGCATACCCGAGGCGGTATGGGTCTTTGAGGTTGAGCGCTTCGGGCCGCTCGTGGTCGCCATGGACTCCCACGGTGGAAACGTGTACAGAGTGGTGAACGAGCGCGTTAAGAAGGTGCTGGAGGAAGGGTTGTAACGATGGTGAAGATAACCGACACCACCCTCAGGGATGGCCATCAATCGCTCTACGCGACGAGGTTCAGAACCGAGGACATAGTGCGCATCGCGGAGGTCATAGACGACGCGGGCTTTCACAGTTTGGAGGTGTGGGGCGGGGCCACATTTGACGCCCCGCTGCGCTTTCTCAACGAGAATCCGTGGGAGCGTCTGCGCGCCCTCAGAAAGGTTCTGAAGAACACCCCCATGCAGATGCTGCTCCGGGGCCAGAACCTCGTCGGATACAGGCACTACCCCGACGACGTGGTGGAACTTTTCGTCAGGAAAGCGGTGGAGAACGGCGTTGAGATATTCAGGATATTTGACGCGCTCAACGACCTGCGGAACGTGAGGACCTCCGTGAAGGCCGTGAAGGACGCCGGTGCCCACGCGCAGGGATGCATCGTTTATACCGTCTCGCCGGTGCACACGACGGAGAAGTACGTGGAACTCGCGAACGAACTGGCAGAGATGGACGTGGACTCCATATGCATAAAGGATATGGCCGGGCTGCTCTCGCCGCCCAGAGCCCGCGAACTTGTGAGCGCCATCAAAAAGCGCGTGTCGCTCCCCGTTCAGGTGCACACGCACAGCACCGCGGGGTGGGCCGTGGCCACGTGCATGGGCGCGGTGGAGGGGGGTGCGGACGTCATAGACACGGGCATTCACCCCGTCGCCTTCGGCTCCGCCCAGCCGGCCATACAGACGGTGGCGGTGGCCCTGAGGGACGCCGGCTATGACGTGCCCGTTGACATGGACGTTGTGGAAAGGGGCGCTCGCATAGTCGCGGAGGTGGCGGAGAAGTACGGAAGATACACCTCGCCGCGCGTGAGGGGGATTGACCCCCGCATTCTCGCCTATCAGGTCCCGGGCGGTATGCTGTCCAACCTCCAGCAGCAACTGCGGGAGATGGGCATCCCGGACAGGTTTGACGATGTCCTGAAGGAGATAGAGGTCGTGCGCAGGGAACTCGGCTATCCCCCCCTCGTCACGCCCCTCAGCCAGATAGTGGGCACGCAGGCGGCGCTGAACGTCCTCACGGGCGAGAGGTACAAGATGGTGCCCAAGGAAACGAAGAAATACGTTCTGGGCCACTACGGAAGGCCTCCCGCACCCATAGATGAGGAGGTGAGGAGGAAAATCGCGGGCGACGAGGAGGCCATAGAGTGCCGGCCCGCGGACCTGCTGGAGCCGATGCTGGATGAGGTGCGCGAGAAGTACGGCGAATACATACGGAACGATGAGGACGTGCTCACCTTCGCGCTGTTTCCCGACGTGGCCCTGCGGTATTTCAGAGGCGAGGGCGGCGAAGAGGAGAGAAAGAACACAGGTGGAAAGAGGTACAGAATAAGGGTTGACGGGGAGGAGTTTGAGGTGGAGGTGGAAGAGGTCCGCTGAGGGTGGGGGAAAGGTTTAACTACATTTGTTTTCATATCCTCTCCCATGAATCTGTGCTGCCTCGCCGTAATTCTCCTGCTGCTCCTCGCAGCCCTTGGACTTCTGAGGTTCGTTGTGAAGCTGGCTTTGTGGATAATCTTTATAATACTCATACTGGCACTCGTTGTGATCGGCGCCGTGTTCTTCGTGGGATTGCTGGCTTAGGCCTCGCTGTGCCCGGGACGATGGCAATCTTTTTATATACTCACCACATCCTTTAAATCAGGTGAGGTCGTGAACGGACTGGAGTACATCGCCTCCAGACTTGATGCCTTTTACGAGGAACTGGGCAGGGAACATTACCTGCTCGGGGCAGGGCTGAAATCCGAGCCACAGATAGGGGAGATATACAGGAAGTACAGAGACCTCTACACCGCCGAGACCATCAGGGCGCTGGAAGAGGCGCTCACGATGGCGGACGGCGAGACCTCCAGACGGGTTCGCTACCTTCTGGCGTTTGCATACTCAAATTACATGCAGAGCTCCGTCTCCACGCTCACAGAGGCGTACCTCATGAAGGAGATGGAGACCGTCGTCAGGGTGAACGGGGAGGAGTTACCCTTCAGGAAGGCCATGTCGGTACTGCAGTGCATCGGCGACCGCGATAAGAGGAGGGGGTTGGAGAGGGAGATCTCTCAGAAACTCGGCGAGATGAACCACATACTCCGCGAGAGAGTTATGTGCCTCCACGACATCGCCTCGGAGTTCGGCTACAGATCCTACATGGACCTCTACTCCGCCGTGAAGGGCATCAATTATGGGGGTCTCATGTCCGCGCTGGACGGTTTTCTGCGCAGAACCTCATCGCTCTACCGCGACCTTCTGGAGGATATGCTGCACGGCATAGGGGTTGAACTGGAGGAGGCGGAGAGGCACGATGTCTATTACCTGCTCAATTCCGCTGAAGTGGGAGGGGACTTCAGCAGGGAGAACCTCATGCCTTCCTTCACGGGGACGCTGAAAAAACTCGGGATAGACATTGACACGCAGAAGAACGTGATTTTGGACCTGGAGGAGAGGGAGAACAAGAGTCCCCGCGCCTTCACCGCACCCATACGCGTGCCGGAGGAAGTTGTGCTGGTCATAACACCGAGAGGCGGCGCGGACGACTATGCGGCTCTGCTCCACGAAGGGGGGCACACGGAGCACTTCGCAAACACCTCACCCCATTTACCGGCGGAGTACAGACACCTCGGAGACAACGCCGTCACGGAGACCTACGCGTTTCTCCTTGAGTACCTGCTAACCAACAGGAACTGGCTGGAGGACTTCGTGGGATGCGACGACGCGGCCCGTCTCTTTCTCTTTCAGAAACTGTTCTTCGTGAGGCGGTACTCGGCAAAGTTGAAGTACGAACTTGAGCTCCACGCGGCCCGGGAGATAGAAGGAATGGAGGAGGTCTACAAAGATATCCTAGACGGGATACTCATGTTCTCCAATCCGCCGGAGATGTACCTCTACGATGTGGACGACGGTTTTTACACCGCGGATTACCTCAGGGCGTGGATATTCGAGGCGCAGTTGAAGTCGGTGATGATGGAGAAGTACGGCTATGCGTGGTACAGAGATGCCGAAGCCGGCAAATACCTCATCGGGCTGTGGAGATACGGCCAGAAGTACAGCGTCTCGGAACTGGCGAACTTCATAGGATACCAGGGCCTGAACGTGGATGACCTGCTGGACGAACTTCAGGAAGGGCTGGCCTCCTGAACCGCCACGCTTATGATAAACACATCCCATGGTGGTGCGGGATGAGAAACGTCTACGAGGTTGAATGGAAGTATTACGATGCCTTCTACGATTCGTTCACAGACGATGTGGAGTTCTACAGGGAGATGTTCGGGAAACTGGGCGTGCGTGGACCTGTGCTGGAACTCTTCTGCGGCACAGGGCGTATAATCTCCCGTCTCATGGAATATGACCCCTACGGAATGGATATAAGTGAGAGAATGGTGGCCATCGCCAGGGATAAGGGGCTGGGTGAGCGGGTCATGCTCGGCGATGCGAGAAGCACCTTCGCTGGGAGAAAATTTCAGGCGGTGCTCATACCGCTCAACAGCATTCAGATGTTTGACCGTGCCGACCGGCTCGCCGTTCTGAGGAACGCTAAGCGGCATCTCCTGCCTGGCGGGTACATATTCGTGGATATGTTCAACGGCTTTCCCTTCCCCCACAACATATACCACCTGGGCGACATCGTGGAGTGGGAGGGAAAGACCCTCGTGAGGTCGTTCGTGCCCCGCTTCTACCCGGGAGAGGACCGGGTGCGGGTCATCTACTTCTACGAGGTTATGGAACCGTACCGAAAGGAGATCGCCTATCTGGACCTCTACCTGCCAGAGAGGGAGGAGATAGAGGAGGAACTGCGCCTTGCCGGTTTTGATGTGATAGAAGTTTACGGCGGATACGACATGTCCGCCTGGAGCGAGGACAGCGAGAAGATGATCTTCGTCGGGAGGGTTGCGGATGGGGAAGGTGGAGATTGAGGTTCAGCCGGGCAGCAGGAGGAGCGGCGTGGTCGGATATGACCAGTGGCGTGGGCGCTTCAGGGTCGCGGTGAGGGCGCCCCCGGAGAAGGGGAAGGCAAACGAGGAGGTGGTGGAGGTGATCGCCGCCGCCCTGGGGGTCCCACCGTCCGCTGTGAGCGTGGTGAGGGGGCACACGTCGCGTCGCAAAACGGTGGAGGTTCGTGACCTCACGGACGGAGAGATAGTGAGGAGGCTCCGGGATGTTCTGGGAGCTGGAGAGGGAGATTGAGCACCTCCGCGAGGAAAACGCCGAGTGGCCGATTCTGGTGGAGGGCGAGAGGGACGTGGAGGCCCTGAGGGCGCTCGGCTGTGACGGCGAGATCGTGAAGCTGAACAGGGGGGAGAGCCTTGAGAGTGCGGCGCGGTCCCTGTCCCTCTACGGAGACGTGATCCTCCTGCTGGACTGGGATGAGAAGGGCGTTGAGCTCACCGCGCGCATTTCGGGGCTCATACGCGCCCACGGCGCACGTCCCCATCTGGACGTCTGGCGTCGTCTTTCGGCCCTCACATCGGGGAGGATATCCTCCGTTGAGGAACTGCCATCGCTGTACGAGCGCCTTATGGAAGAGGAGAGGGTCTGAAAATTTCCAGAATTTTACTTGCACTGTGCGAATGGCTTATATTCATAAATGCCACCCCCTCCTATGCCCAGAGGGGTGATGGAAGATGAAGTACGACATGGAGATAAGGAATCTGAGCGGTGTGCACGACATGGCGCCGGACGCCAGATGGTGTGCGTTCTGTCTGATCGGGGGAACGGTCACGCTCAGCTGACCGCAACCCCCTTATTTTTAGAGGGAGGTGGGGCGCATGTCCCTGAACCCTGACACGTATCCCGTTCTGGCGCCCGGAGTTGAGGTGAACGAAACAGATGCGGGCGCGGTTCTGAGACACAGGGAAAGCGAGACCTATCTCTTCCTGTCTGAAACCCAGTACGATATCATCTCTCTATGCACGGGAACGACGACGCTCCGCGATGTTGTGAGGGCCATCAGCGAGAAGTACGGCGTGGAGGAGGAGAGGGTGTGGAGGGACATGGAGGTCTTCATGGACGCGCTCAGGGATAGAGGGATGATCGCCCTCTCCCCACTCCGCCTGCCCCATCCCCGCCTTCGCGGCAAGAGGGATGTCCGTTCGGTGAGGAACGTGGAAAGATACCCATCAAGGTATGCCCGTCTCCACGTTATAGCGCTGATACTCACGGAGATGTGCCCCCTGGAGTGCAGTTACTGCTTCATGGCTCTGGAGGCGAGGAGGAAGGAGAGGGAGGATGTGGTGATGCCGCCCGATGTGGCGGAACGGCTTCTGAGGGAGTCCTATGAACTTGGGGCCAGGACGCTCATACTCTCGGGGGGTGAACTCACCGCTTACCCATGGGCAGACCGCGTGGTATCCAGCGCCTACGCCATGGGCTACAGGCACGTGAGAACGTCCACGAAGGGGATCGGGGTCACGCGCGAGTGGGCTGACCGGATGTTCGCGGCCGGAATTCGGGCCATGCAGGTCAGTATAGATACGCTGAATCCCGAGACCTACCGGAAGATGATACCCCGCGGGAGCGTGGAGGCGGCCGTGGAGGGCATAATGAACCTCCTGGAAAGCGGAATAGAGGTGTTCGTGCGCACCACCGTGACAAGGGAGAATATAGAGGACATCCCCGAGATGTGGCTGTTTCTCCACGACCTGGGCGTTAGCGCCACGCGTGGGGTCGTGGTCACCCCCGAGGGGCGGGCGGATATGGACCTCGTGCCGAGCGCGGAGGAGATGAGGATGCTGAGGGAGCGAGTGGAGAGGGCCTTTTCAGGCAAGATAGGCCGCAGGGAAAAATCCACGCGGCGCTTTCTCTGGGACATCGTCCACTTCAGAAACGGACAGCCCGACGCCTGCGGGGCAGGCATCTTCTCCCTGACCATGTACCCCAACGGGTGGGTGACCCTGTGCGATTCCGCGCGAAGGCGGATTGCGAAGTACCCTGACCTCTTCGTCTTCGGGAACTTCAGGGAGCAGAGCATAGCGGATATATGGTACAACAGTCCGGTGCTTGATAGATACCGGAGAACGAAGTTCAGGGACGAATGCAGGGGGTGCCCGCTCCTCTACGACTGCATGGGAGGGTGTCCCATATTCAAGGATGTGATCTTCGGGAACGTGGATGACGTCTCCCCGCTCTGCACCCGCGTGTATCCCTACTACGCGGACGGAAGAAGGCGCGAAGAAGGGGGGTATTACGGATGGGAGAGCGTCAAGAGATCGTTATAACGGTGAGCGACGTCACCCACGTTTACGGGGGCAGGTACAGGGCCCTCAGCGGTGTGTCCTTCTCCGCAAGTTTTGAGAACGGGATATTCTCCATACTGGGACCTAACGGTGCAGGGAAGACCACCCTCGTTAACCTCATGACGACGTCCATAAAACTGCAGAGGGGGCGCATAAGCGTTCTGGGCCTTGACGTGCGGACGGAGCGAAGGCGCATCAGGGATATGATATCACTCTGCCCGCAGGAACTCGAACTGGATGTCATGCTATCTGTGCGCACCAACCTGTGGTCATACGGCCTCATAAGGGGGATGAGAAAAAGCCTCCTGAGGAGCAGAATAGAGGAACTCCTGGAGATCTTTGAGCTGACGGAGAAGGGGAACAAACGGGTTATGGAGCTTTCCGGGGGCGAGATGAGGCGCGTCCAGCTCATGCGTGCCCTGCTTGACCCATCCGCACGCCTCATATTCATAGACGAGCCCACGCTCGGGCTGGACCCCGTGGGGAAGAGAAGGACGTGGGAACTGATCCGGGAGATGGCGGATGAGGGATACCTGTTCCTCCTGACGACGAACGATATGGCGGAGGTGGAGTCGCTCTCCCATGAAATCCTCTTCATAAACGGAGGGAGGATCTTGCTGAAGACCACGGTGAGGGAATTCAAGAGGATGTACGCGGGGCGGAAGAAGGTGCGCGTTGAGAGGGGCGAAGCGCTGGAGAGGTGGGTCAGGGAGAACCCGCACCGGGCCAGGTGGTATGACGGGGATACGGTGGAGGTGTTCAACTCAGACGCCCTGTACGACCTGCTGACCTATCTCTCCCGCAACAGAGTGCCCGTGGGCGAACTCTCGGTGGAGGACGAGAGCCTGCTGGACGGCTTCATAAACCTTGTCAGGGGTGGGGGAGATGGGCGTGCTTGAGGGGTTTGTCCACAGGGAGCTCGCCATGAAGAGGCAGGCCATGGGGGCATTTATGGGCCAGATGATAACGCCATCCCTATACCTCGCGCTCTTCGTGACCGCGCTGAGCGGAAACATACCCTACCTGATGTATGGGGGTCGCAAGGTGCCCTATGTTCTCTACGTCCTCCCGGGAATCATGGCCATTCAGATGCTGTACACATTTCCATATGTGGCATCGTTGGTGTTCAACGACAGGCGCTTTGGGCTCATCAGATCCTTCTTCGTAGCCAGGGGTAAACCCCACATGTATCTCCTCGGGAAACTGCTGGCCGAGGGGTTCGTGCTGCTTCTGACGCTCCTCCTGCTGATCGGGATGTGTGCCCTGATAACCGGATATTTACCATCCGCTTACAGCGCACTTCTGCTTATAGCCGTAGGTCTCCCAACCTTCGTCTTCTGGCTATCATTCGGCACGATGCTTGGCCTCGTGCTCAGGAGGGAGACCACAAGGGCCGCGGTGTTCACCCTGCTGAATCTGCCCACCATCTTCACCGCACCCGTCTTCTACGATGTGGGCACTACATGGCTTCGATACGTGTCCTCCATAAACCCACTCACGTATCAGGTCATGGCGCTGAGAGAGGCGTTTCTAAGGGGCTCTGTGGATGGCGGTCTGCTCGCAGGGACCGCAGCCATGGGCGCTCTGATGCTCTGCATATCATACGTGGTTCTGGAGAGAGTGAGTCCACGGTGATCCCTGAGAAACCTTAATATATGCCTTCAAGATAAGGTGGCATCCCAGTGCAGGGAGGGTACCGCGATGGTCAGAAAGCCAGGAAGGATGTACAGGCGCGTTGAAGGGCCCGCATACACCAGAAGGGAGTACATAGGCGGAGTGCCACACCCCAAAATATTCCATTTCGAACTAGGCAACGTAGCGGCCAAGGAGCAGTTCCCCGTGGAGTTCCACCTGGTCGCGGAGGAGGACTGCCAGATAAGGCACATGGCCCTGGAGGCTGCGAGAATTGCGGCGAACAAGCACCTCGCGAGGTACGTTGGAAACAACAACTTCTACATGCAGGTTAAGGTCTACCCCCATCACGTCATAAGGGAGCACAAGATGGCCACGGGCGCGGGGGCAGACCGTATCTCATCGGGTATGAGTCTGGCCTTCGGAAAGCCCGTGGGGACCGCTGCCCGTGTCAGGCGTGGGCAGACGCTCATCGTTGTGAGGAGTTACCCTGACAGGGTCAGGCACGTCAAGGAGGCACTGAGAAAGGCCGCCATGAAGTTCCCCACCCCATGCCGCATAAAGGTGGTCAGGGGTCAGGAACTTCTCAAATTCTGATGCCCTATCTCTATTCTTTCCAGTTCGCCCTCTATGGCCGCCCTCTCCTGCTCCGTCAGCCGCTCCAGGTCTATTGAGAATATTGCCACCGCCTTGTAGAGGCTCACGGTCTCCGTTATCTGCTGCAGGAACTTCATTATGTCATCAAACCGCGCGCCGAACTTCATGGCATCAAGCCCCTCAAAATATATGACTCTCTTGTCGGCGTTCTTTATGCGGTCTTTTATCTTTGTGAGTATCATGGCCCTGTCGTTGAGGGGCACCCTGTTGCCCTTTGGGATGGATTTCGCACCCAGCAGAAGCCCACCCATACCGGATGAGGAAACGCTTTCACTCTGGGTGAGCCAGATGATCTCCACGTCTTCTAGGTCATTCAGGCCGAGGTCATCCACCTGATTGAGGTACTTTATCCTCATCACGCAGAGACCGCCGGGCTGGTGGCGGACTGCGTCAGAGAAGATCCTGACGCCCAGCCACGGCGTTTTCTCGTTTACAAAGTAACTGCGACCCTTTCTCAGGGCTATCGCTGGTTTTCTTTTGGCCTTCTTCCCCTTGATCCTCCGCACCCTCAGAAGTGTGCTCATACACCTCTTCACATCCTCCTCTGTGATGGCCCCTTCCCTCCTGAGCAGGTCTAGCGTTTTCATAACGCCGTCGCGATAACCCCTTGTGTATTCATCGCTCACACATCACCAATAGAGCGGGGGAACATAAACGTTTTGCACAACACACAGGTAATCAATTAAAAATTGGGAAAGGTCAGAGGTTCAGCTTCTCACGGACCAGACCGGGGACGTCCTGCGGGAAGTCGGCGACCGGCACGCCGACCTCGTTGAACGCCCTTATCTTGGATTCCGCCGTGCCTCTGCCTCTGGTTATGATTGCACCGGCGTGACCCATCCTCTTGCCCGGCGGGGCGCTCCTTCCCGCTATGTAAGCCACAACGGGCTTGGACACATGCTTCGCTATGTACTCCGCGGCCTCCTCTTCCGCCGTCCCGCCTATCTCACCCACCAGCACAATGGCCTCCGTGTCATCGTCGTTCTCCAGCATGGCGAGTATGTCCACGAAGTTCAGGCCCACCACGGGGTCTCCGCCGAGCCCTATGACCGTGGACTGCCCCAGACCGCTCTTTGAGAGGGCATGCACTATCTCATAGGTGAGCGTTCCGCTTCGGGAGGCCACAGCAACACCGCCCTCGCGGAAGATGTGATTGGGCATGATTCCCATCTTTGACCTGCCCGGCGCAGTCACGCCCGGGCTGTTGGGTCCGACCACCGTGACACCGTGCAGTTTTGCGTAGTGGATTATTTCCATGGCATCGTGAACGGGCACCTTTTCAGTGAGTATGTATATCGTTTTTATCCCTGCGTACATGGACTCGAAGGCCGCATCCCTGACAAAGCGGGCCGGCACCGCGATCATGGCGGCGTTCGGCTCCCTCTCCATGGCCTCCTCCACGGTGTCGTAGACGGGGACGCCGTGTACCTCCCTTCCTCCCTTGCCGGGCGTCACGCCCGCAACGACCTTTGCGCCGAACTTTATCATCTCCCCTGTGTGGAACGCACCCTGATGTCCCGTTATACCCTGCACCAGTACCCTCGTGTTCTCATCTATGATTATTGACATCTCATTTCACCTCCCTGAGGGCCTTTGCCACCGCTTCAATGGCGGGCATCATCTCGCCGAAGGCCTCTATCCCGGCCTCCCTCAGCATGGCCCTGCCCTCCTCCTCGTGCACTCCGCTCAGGCGCACGACTATGGGCTTTTCTATGGAAAATGCATCCCGCGCGGCGATTATTCCCTGTGCAACCGTGGAACACTTCGTGACGCCGCCGAATATGTTGACGAATATGACCTTCGGATCCGCCTCGAGGAGAAGCTGGAAGGCGTTCTTCGTGACCTCCACGTTGTCCGTCCCCCCGAGGTCCAGGAAGTTCCTCGGCTTTATACCGTGCAGGAGGAGGGCATCCAGAGTCGCCATGGTCAGGCCAGCACCGTTCGCTATGACGCCCACGTCACCGTCCAGCTCCACGAAGGCATATCCGCGCTCCATCGCCTTGCGCTCCAGAGGCGTCGCATCCTCCCAGTTCCTCTCCAGGTCGGGATGTCTGTACAGGCTGTCCGTGTCCACTATGACCTTGGAGTCCGCCGCCACTAAGTGCCCATCGCCCGTGATGACGAGCGGGTTGATCTCCACCAGTTCCGCATCGTACTCGGAGAACAGGCGATAGAGAGCGAGCAGCATGGAGGTGAACTCCTTCGCCTTCTGACCATCCAGTCCCAGCTTTCTGGACAGAACACGCCCCATGAAGGGGTGCGCTCCCGCCACGGGGTCCACATGCATCTTGAATATCTTCTCGTCAGGCACGCTCTCTATCTCAACTCCGCCCTCTCCGGATGCCATTAT
>MTNG01000011.1 GCA_002011395.1 Candidatus Aciduliprofundum sp. JdFR-45 | reverse complement strand
CTCCGCGGCCCCCTGTGCCGTGTGATCGCCGGTTCTGAATCGTTTTCACACCCGCATGGACCCGTTCCGCTCACGGGGGTTTGTGAACGACGGCCCGCGTAGAGACAGAGACGAACATCCCCGTTCGCATTCCTGCCCCTCCAGACCTCCTCCGCGAAGCCCTTCATCTTTTCTTCGTCCATGCTCGTCCTCTCTCCCATGGATACGGGGTCCCCGCAGTCGGATGGACTATGGATTTCAACCGGTGTGATAGGTAGAGGCGCATCCACTCTATGCGCCCAGAGGGGGCGCTCCTTCGCATCTTCCCATGGGCATGGGGTAAGCCACGGTCACCCACCATGAGGACGGTGCCGTGAACTTTACCAGAAAATGGCACGACGATACAAAGTTATGCAGAGTGAAATAATCACAATTCCAGGAATAGAGGGGTTGCCCGTGAACACTTATGGAGCCTCACATATAGGAGAAGAGGCCGAGAGGGGCATGGAGAACAATTCCTCTCCTCTCCCACACATCCCACACCGCGCGGGACCACCTGTGCGCGTCAGGTCACACCCCTCCTTTTCATTTCGGCGTCTATGAGCATTCCCACCTCCCTAGACACGCAGAACCACCTGTGGTTGCCCCGCACGTCTGAGTAATGAACCCGCATCTCGGTGGTTCTGCGCTCAGAACCGTTCATCGGGATGTACACGTACCCGGTCTCGGTGATCCCCCGCAGGGATTCCCACGGAACGAGCATGGTTTTTCTATCCGAGAACTGCAGAAGAAGTCCGTCATCACGCACCACGACCATTCTGGGGCCGTAGTGCTGTAGCCGCAGGGTGAACAGCCTGAGGAGGAAGACACCGGAGATCACTGCCACGTAGAGAGCGGTATCCCACAGGGGTCTGTGCAACCTGTAAAGGAGTGCCACCATCGCAAAGGTGAAAAGCGCCGCCATGGCGATGAACGTCTTAACGCTCCAGCGGAGGTCGTGCCAGAAGTATATGCGGTTTTCTAGGGCGGTCCCGTCATCCATCTCTGTGCATATGTTTTACGTGTGAAATAACTCTTTCTATAACTCCGTTATATTGATATACCATCGCGCCCATGGAGATCCATGGAACTGCCCTGCGAGGAGTTCGCACGCAGATATATGCCGTCTGTCAGGGCGCGCATGGTGCGCGTCCTGCACGAGAAATATGGCCTCACGCAGGTTGAGATATCGCGCATACTCGGCATCACACAGCCGGCCGTCTCGCAGTACCTGAGGGGTGTGAGGGGGCGCACCTCAGACCTCCCCGATGACGTGCTCGCCCTCATTGACGAGCAGGCGGAGCGCGTTTACCGCCTTTACGCCGAGGGGTCCCTCAGCGAAAGGGAGATGGTGGATGTCTACTGCGTTATATGCAGGAGGATAACCGGCACGGCTTTATAACACCGTTATATTGATATAGTTCCACTCCATTACCCGGGTCGCAGTGAAAAAAAAGAGGTGTTGAAAAATGAACGGAACGGAAATGTTCTGCTATATGTGCTCCATGGCGGCCGGCGGAACGGCGTGCACGGTGAAGGGTGTCTGCGGTAAGGAGCCGACGGTGGCGCGGCTCCAGGACAACCTGAGGTTCTGCCTCCTCGGGATAAGCGCCTATGCGTACCACGCGAGGGAACTGGGCCACGTGGACGAGGAGGTGGACGCGTTCCTGGAGAGGGCGCTCTACACGGTCCTGACGAACGTGAACTTTGACCCTGAGAGCTACGTGGACCTCGCCCTTGAGGCGGGGAGAATGAACATAAAGGTTATGAAAATGCTCAAGGAGGCGCACATAAAGGCGTACGGTGAACCGGAACCCACTGAGGTGCAGACGGGCACGGTGAAGGGTCCGGCGATAATAGTCACGGGACACGGCCTGAAGGCCCTGGAGGAACTGCTGAAGCAGACGGAGGGCACGGGCATAAACGTTTACACACACTCGGAGATGCTTCCCGCCCACGGCTATCCTGGCCTCAAAAAGTACAAGCACCTCGTTGGAAACCTGGGGAAGGCGTGGTACGATCAGAGAGCGCTCTTCTCAAAGTACCCCGCAGCGATACTGGCGACGTCCAACTGCGTTATGCTCCCGTCTAAGGCGTACAGGGACAGAATGTTCACCACGGGCACTGTCAGGCTCCCCGGCGTCAAGCACATAGACGGGTACGACTTCACCCCTGTGATAGAGAAGGCCCTCTCCCTGCCGCCGCTGGAGGAGGAGAAGGGCGAAACCGTGCTCACCACGGGATTCTCCAGGTCGGCCGTTCTGGGACTCGCGGATAAGATCAAGGCCCTCGTGGAAGAGGGAAAGATAAGGCACTTCTTCCTGGTTGGCGGGTGCGATTCGCCCGTGAAGGGCAACGAGTACTACAGGGAGTTCGTGAGAAAGCTGCCTGAGGACACGATCGTCCTGACGCTGGCGTGCGGAAAGTTCAGGTTCAACGACCTGGACCTGGGCGACATAGAGGGCATACCCCGCCTCATAGACCTGGGGCAGTGCAACGACTCCATCGTCGCGATAGAGATAGCGGCCGCCCTCGCGGAGCTGTTCGGAAAGGACCTGAACGACCTGCCCCTCAGCCTCGTCCTGATGTGGATGGAGCAGAAGGCGGTCGCCATACTCTGGAGTTTGCTCGCCCTCGGGATAAAGGGCATACGAATAGGGCCCGTGCTGCCGGCCTGGCTCAACGACGACATACTGAAGGTCCTGGTGGAGAGGTACGACGTGCGCCTCATAACCGACCCGGTGAAGGACATGCAGGAGATGATGGGTGGTTGAGATGAGCGAGATGCTTGGGGATGCCGACGAGAAGAGGAAGAGTGTGAAGGAACTCCTCAGGCGCCTGCATGAAGGTGCGGACCCCGAGGAGGTCAGGGAGGAGTTCAGGGACGCCATAAAGGGCCTGACGCCCTTAGACATAGCCCGGATAGAGGAGGAGCTCATAAAGGAGGGGATGCCCCCCGAGGAGATCCAGAAGTTCTGCGACCTGCACCTCAGCGTGCTCCGCGAGGCGGTGGAGGGGGAGCGCCCCTCGCTCCCCCCGTGGCACCCCGTGTACATCCTCATGGAGGAGCACAGAATGCAGATGGAGATGGCCGAGAAACTCAGGGAGGTCGCGAGGAGGATAGCGGAGGCGGGCTCGTTTGAGAACGCCGCGGACGCGCTCGGGGAGGCGAAGAGGATAGCGAAGCACCTGAGGGAGGCGGAGAAGCACTACCTCAGGGAGGAAAACGTGCTCTTCCCGTACCTGGAGAAGCACGGCGTGACGCAGCCGCCCGCCATAATGTGGATGGAGCACGACAGGATCAGGGAGACCAAGAGGGCGATATACGCAGCGCTGGAGAACCCCGGGGACTTCAGGGAATTCGCGAAGGCCCTGATGGACCACTCGCTCCTCCTGAACGAGATGTTCGTGAGCCACTTCTACAAGGAGAACAACGTGCTGTTCCCGACTGCACTCCGTCTGTTCAGCGAGGAGGAGTGGCGCGCCACACGGAAGGAATTCGACGAGGTGGGGTACTGCTGTTTCGTTCCCGAGCCCATGCCGGACGAGGCCCCCGAGGTAGGGGTGGACGCTGTGGAGGGCATGGTATCGTTTGAGACGGGCACCCTCACGAAGGAGCAACTGGAGGGCATTCTGAACACCCTTCCTGTGGACATAACCTTTGTGGACAGCGAGAACACGGTCAGGTACTTCAACCAGTCAAAGGATAGAATATTCATAAGGACGAAGGCCGTGATAGGGCGGAAGGTGCAGCAGTGCCACCCGCAGAAGAGCATAGACGTGGTGAATAGGATCATAGACGACTTCAGAAACGGGCGGAGGGACGTGGCGGAGTTCTGGATAAACATAGGCGGGCGTCTCATATACATCCGCTACTTCCCCGTGCGGAACGCAAAGGGCGAGTACCTCGGCGTGCTGGAGGTCACGCAGGACATAACGGACATAAAGAAGATAGAGGGCGAGAAGAGGCTGCTGGACGAGTGATGTACGCGCCCCTCGGCGCACGAAGGATGAAGTCCTGCGGGAGTTCAGGCGCGTGGGGGACGAGATGAGAGAGCGGATAGCCGAGACCTTCGGAGACCCCGGTCACTCCTCCGACGCGCTTCCCGTGGCCTTCCTGAACTGCCTCAGGCACACGGGACAGCAGAAGAGGTAGTGGCGGTTGTGCGCCTTGAAGTGCAGGGGGCTGCCCACAACCTCCTTTCCGCAGTAGTCGCACCTGAAGGTGACCTTCAGGTCCGGGGTGGGCGGAAGTTCGCGGTGCTCCAGAACGGGTATGACCTCCATCGCCTCGCACGCGGACCCTATCTCCCTGAGCCGGGACGCGTCGTCCGTCGTCACCTTGAGGATGTACTCCGATTCCCCCGTGCGCATTATCTCCCTCACGCCGGGAATGGACTGAAGAGCGTTGAGGTCGGGCGAGCGGCAGCGCACGAGGAACGTGGTGCCCCCGGTCAGCGATGGGGACAGCACAGCCCTGTACCCGAGTATGTACCCCTCGCTCTCGAGCCTCGCGATCCTCTTCCTCACGGTGGGCCTTGTCAGCCCCAGCGCCTTCGCTATCTCGCCTGTGCTGGCCCTCGCGTTTTCCAGGAGGATGAGTATGATGCGTAGGTCAGTGTCATCCAGGTTCATGGAGGTCAGTAGTTCAGCATCCGATAAGCGTTTTTCGTTTCCGGTGTGCGGTGCGAGTGGGAGTCACCCATTCCTCCCCAACTCCGGCCTGTACCTCCTGAGGAGAAGGGAGTTGCTCACCACGCTCACGCTGCTCAGGGCCATGGCCCCCGCGG
The DNA here is from genome assembly GCA_002011395.1 of Candidatus Aciduliprofundum sp. JdFR-45. Lineage (GTDB taxonomy): Archaea > Thermoplasmatota > Thermoplasmata > Thermoplasmatales > JdFR-45 > JdFR-45. The sequence continues at coordinate 6,288 of MTNG01000011.1, read as the reverse complement.
CCCACTCGGGGCGGAAGGCGATGCCTGCGATGGGGTAGAGCGCCCCCGCGGCCACCGGTATGAGGAGGGTGTTGTAGAACATCGCCCAGAATATGTTCTGCTTTATCTTGGAGAGAGTACGAGTGCTCAGGTCTATGGCGGTGATGACGTCCCGCAGGTCGTTTTTCATGAGGACCACGTCCCCGCTTTCCATCGCTATGTCCGTTCCGGAGGACACCGCTATCCCTATGTCCGCCTGTGCCAGCGCCGGCGCGTCGTTTATTCCATCGCCCACGAAGATCACCACCTCGCCCGCCCTCTGCAGATTCTTCACCTTCTCCGCCTTGTCCCCCGGGAGCACCTCCGCCAGGACGTAGTCAATATTCAGTTCCCTTGCTATGGCCACCGCAACCTTCCTGCTGTCGCCCGTGATCAGCCCCACCCTCTTCCCCATCCGGTGGAGCGCGTCCACGACCTCCTTTGCATCCTCCCGGATGCGGTCCGCCACCGCCAGCGCGCCCATGAGCCTTCCATCCACCGCAACGTACACCGCCGTCCGCGCGCGCTCCTCCATCCTCCTGACGCCCCCCTTCAGAGGCTCAACGCTCACGCCGTTCTCCTCCATGAACTGGCGGTTGCCCACGAGCACCACCCTTCCGTTCACCACGGCGCGCACGCCCTTTCCCGCCACGGCCCTGAACTCCTCCGGCTCGGCGGTGTGGATTCCTGCCTCCTCCGCGCGGCGAACCACCGCCTTTGAGAGGGGGTGCTCGGAGCGGATCTCCGCCGAGGCCGCGTAGAACAGCAGGTCCTTTATATCCGCACCGGTGGTCACCACCTCCAGGACCTCGGGCCTTCCCCTCGTCAGCGTCCCCGTCTTGTCGAAGAGAACGACGGTGGCCTTTCTCGTGACCTCCAGGACCTCGCCCCTCTTTATCAGCACGCCCAGCTCCGCGCCCCTGCCGATGCCGACGGTCAGCGCGGTCGGCGTGGCCAGGCCGAACGCGCACGGGCACGCGATCACGAGAACGCTTATGAGCGTGGTGAAGGCGAATATCAGGGGCTCCCCCGCGATGAGGTACCAGTAGATGAAGGAGAGGATAGCGACTGCCAGAACCGCGGGGATGAAGTGGGCCACTATCCTGTCCGCAAGCCGCTGTATGGGCGGCCTGGAGGTCTGGGCCTCCTCGACGAGCCTTATGATCTGGGCCAGAACGGTATCCTTCCCCACGCGGCGCGCCTCCACCTTGATAACGCCTGTGCCGTTGACCGTCCCGCCTATGACCTCATCCCCCTCGCCCTTCCGCACGGGCATGGGCTCCCCCGTGATCATGGACTCATCCACGTAGCTCTCGCCCTCCACGACCACGCCGTCCACCGGGATGCGCTCACCGGGCCTCACCACGACGATCTCCCCCACCTTCACGTCGCTTATGGGGACCTCCACCTCAGCCCCGTCCCTGAGAACCGTGGTCCTCCGCGGCTGAAGCGCCATGAGCTTCTTTATCGCATCGGAGGTCCGCTCCCGCGCCCTCGCCTCCAGGTACCGCCCCAGGAGCAGAAACGCCAGGAGGAGAACGCTCGCCTCGTAGAAGAGGTAGTCCTCCGGAAGGACGCCCAGCGTGGCGAGGACGCTGGCGGTGTACGCGGCCCCTATGCCCATGGAGTACATGAGGTCCATGCCTGGGGACCTGTGAAGCAGGGAGCGCAGGGCGGCGGAGAACATCTCCCTCCCTGCGTACGCTATGGTCGGCGTGGCCAGCGCCAGGAGAATCCACGGAAGGCCCGTTATCTGAAGGTGCTCTCTACCGTAGGTGAGGGCGAACGTTATGAGGCCCACGGACCATGCGACCAGGAGTTTTCTCCGCATGTTCCGCAGGTACCGCTCCCTCGCCTCCCTCTCCACGTCCACGCTTTCCTCCCCCGCTATCCCCAGGAAACGGTAGCCGGTTTCGTCTATCTTCATCCCTATCTCATCCACGTCTGTAACGGACGGGTCGTAAACCACCGTGGCGCTCTCCGAGGCCAGGTTCACGGACACCTCCAGCACGCCCTCAAGGCCCCCGAGAGCCCTCTCCACGGTCCTGACGCAGGAGGCACATGACATGCCGCCTATCCTGACAGTTGCCTCCCTCCTCTCCCTGACGACCTCGTACCCGAGGTCCTCTATGGCCCTCATGATGCGGTTTATGCCCACCCGGTCCTCATCGTATTTGATGCGGACGGTGCCGGTGGAGAACGCCACGCTGACGAGTTTCACGCCGTCCATCTCGCTTAAAGCGCGCTCGATCGCCTTCGCGCAGGATGCGCAGTGCATCCCGCGAACCCTTACGCTCACATCCGTCATGGGGCGGCCATGGACCCGTGCCCGTATGTAGGTTATCTTTTCAATCTGAAAAGGATGTGCGATGCATTCTTTCCACACGGGAACAGTAAACGGGATATTCCGCGGAGACATGGCAGAAGTGAGGTGAAGCGAAATGTGGTGCTATGAGATGGCCGAGATGTGGTGGCCCCTGTGGATCGCGGTGGCGGTCGGAGCGGCCGCGGTGGTCGCCTCGCTCCTCGTGGGGGCGTACATGCTCCTGCGCGATTTGGGAGGTCGGTGACCATGAGGGACTTCGTCTGTCCCGTCTGCGGGATGAGCGTGGACCCGGAGAGGACGGCGTGGAAAACGGAGTACGAGGGTGAGACCTATCACTTCTGCTCGGAGGCCTGCCGGGAGAAGTTCCTGAAGAAGCCGAAGAAGTATCTGAAACCGAGGCCTGTGAAGCGACGCCGGCATTCCTGCTGCGGGTGAGCGCAGAGGCAACCATTCCACCGTTTCTTTTTTTAGAAATTGAGTTTGGATGCAGAGGGATGCTGAGAAATAAAAATAAAAGAGGGGCTTATCAGACGTTCACGGGTGCGGAGAGGGGGTTTGATGCGTCCACGTACTCGTTGATTGGGTTGCCTGTGCCGAGCGGATATGGCCCGGATGGGTCACCCCACCAGTTCCGCGTCATATCAACGATGTATGTTGTGTTGGCGTTATACGCTCCGTAGATGGCGTTGTACTCTATGTTGTTGTATCTCAATATGCCTGTAGCCACGTATGATGTGGCCGAGAGATTCACGCCGTACTCGTTGTATGCGATTTCGTTGAAGCTGACCACGCCGTCGTACATTGTGCCCACGAATTGCATTCCTACGGTGTTATTCAGGATGTAATTGTTTGTCACCTGCAGAATTCCTACATCTCCGAAGCGGATGCCCTCTGTAAAGCCACTGATGTCATTTCTGAGCACCGTGCCGGAGCACAGGTTTAGCGAAATCCCTATGGTATAATTTGTTTCCGGCATACCTGAGTGTATGGTGTTGTACTCTATGTCTACGGAACCACCCATAACCGCGATGCCAAACCACACGTTGGTGGTCTGTGTGTTCGTTGCTGTGATATTTGTGCTTTCTTCAGCTGCCAGCCCCCTGTAGGCGTCCGCTATGGTGTTCCCGTCCAGCATGATGTTATCCGAGTAGCTCAGGACGATGCATTCGCCGCCCACCTGTGGGAACTTATATATCGTCGGGATTATCACCTTCCACAGGTTCTTTTCGAAGGTGTTAGACAGGATGTTACCGCTCGAGTTGTAGTAGAATATGCCATACGCGTTGTACGTGAAAGCGTTATCGGATACATTGGCACAGGTGTTGTTTATGAATATGCCGTATCCAACGGGGGTATACGTGTAATAAACGGTCCTGTCCAGGTGTATGGGCTCAACCCTGAACGACGTGTGGTTCTTAACAGTGTTCCACCTTATCGCGCCCCTGTACGTGGTATCCCCGTAGTATATTCCGTGGAGGTTTCTGTCAAATGTGCTGTGGATTATATCCGCTTCTGTCTCCATGCACCACACAGCCCATCCACCGTTGTAGGAGAAGGTGCTGTTCTCCACGCGGATACGTGAATACGCGGCGTACAGTCCGTATTCGGCATTATCACTTATGGTGTCGTTGCTGCACAGCAGAGTTGAGTTCTTGACGAATATGCCGTAGAGTCTTGTTCCTCTTACAGTATCCCATGCTGTGGAAACGTGTGAGCCGTATGCTATTATGCCGTAGAGCGTGCTGTATTTGTCACCACCTATGCGGTTCTGGTTGAGAGTGGCAGTCGTGTTCTCCAGCACCACGGCAACCTCTATGGGGTATCCCTCTGCTCCCAGCGCAGTGCTCGGCATTATCACGTTGGAGCTTAGTGTGACATCCGTGCAGTTGACGAGCTTTATTCCCGCAGCGTATGTGATGTTCGCTTCATCTGCGTGGAGGCCATAGAGCGCGTTTCCGTATATCTGCAGTGTTGAGTTCACACCCTCTATGCCCGTGTAGTCCATCGGTGGCACGGTGGCATTTCCGTAGAGGGTGAAGTTGTTGTTCACTATGGACGCAGTGCTGTTGTAGACGTATATGCACACGTAGCTCGGTGGCCCCCTGTTGCCCCTGATCTCCGCGGGGTAGGCGTTGCTGTCCGTGAGAACCACGCCCGCGCCTTCCCGTGTTATGGGGTTCAGATTGCCCCCTATGAAGTTGTTAACGACGTTTATGGACGAGTTGTGGACGTACAGGCCGTAAACGTTGTCTTTCACAGTGTTGGAGTCCAGCGTGTTCTCAACTCCGACGTATCCGTCACACCCTGTGAAGTATGCCCCTATGTAGTTGCCCCTGAACACGTTGCCTGATGAGATGTTCACCTGAGAGTTCACGCACCACATGCCCACCCCTGATGTCCTGTTTGTGGTGAAGGTGCTGGAGTATACGTTAGCCTGTCCGCCCTCAACGTAGAGTCCGGCGTATCTGTGAGTGGTGACGCTGTTGTTCGCGAAATCCACATCGCTGTCGTAGGCCGTTATGCCGTACTCGCTGTTGTTGAATACGTTGTTCACAACCGTTGCCGTGCTGTTCCGGATGACCAGCTGGTAGTTCATCATGCCACTTGTCGGATAGCTCGTGTAAATCTGTCCGTCCACGAGCATGGCGAAATTCGTATCGTTCCTTACGAACGTCCAAGTGGTTTCCCTGAATTGGAACTCGTATCTGCCCGTGGATGAGAACACGTTGTCCGTAATGGGGATTCTTGACGAGTCCATAACCATACCGATTGAGAGGCTGTATCCACCGCCGCCACCGAGCACAAGATTGCTTGTGAAGGTGAGCCTGGTGCAAAAACCAATCAGTATGGCTTTCTCGTCCAGAGGCATAACAGCGGCGATCTCTATCAGAGGGGCGGAGGGAAGGATGACTGCATTATTCCTGACGGTACCGCTCACATTTCCCAGCATGATGCTGTATTCGTCCATAAACAGATTTCCGCTTATGTTCACCCCTGCGTCGGCTATGTGAAGTCCCCCGCCCGTGATCACCCCGGCGATTATAGGAGGGGGTAGAGGGGTGAGCGCGACCCTGCCATTTCCACAAAAAATAGTGTCGTGAACCTCCACGTACCCGCCATCCACCATAATACCCTCCATGTTCTGGGTTATATCGCATCTCTCAATGACCACGGTGCTGTCCATGGCGTATATGCCGACTGAGTTGGAACTCGCGTTGCTGTACTCCGTCACCCTCACGGTGGAGTTTGAGAAGGCCATCCCGTAGTCCGCGCAGGAGAGGGTTTTCGTGGCCACGATGTCCACGTAGGTGAGCGCGGGCGTGAGCGTGAAGGGGATGGAGCGCGGGTTCACCCCGCCCTCGCCTATGTACACGTGTGTGGTGGTCCGCTCCCCGTCCACCCACAGGTCAAAGGTGACGCTGTCGCCCGTCACGGTGAAGTCAAAACCCTCCGCGCCCGTGTCCTCGTAGGCTTCAAACTCTATCGTCGTAGGTCCAACGAGCCACGTGTCCGGCGGGTACTCCATACCCGCGACCGTGAAGGAGGTTATGCCATCCGCGCTCACCGTGCCGTTGAAGCGGTGCTGCGTACCGTTTCCGCTCCACCTTACGTGCCATCCATCGGCGTCGTACCACACGAAGTAGCCGAGGTCCATGCCGGGCGTGTACACCGGCTCACCCCACGGGTCAAGCTGGCCGCCGAGCGAGTCCTTTAGGTATATGCCCACGCGGTTGTTCTGAAAGAGCGAGTTGTTGATAACGGGCGCGGATTCCACGGCGTAGAGTCCATACCCGCCGTTGTTCGATATGTTCGCGCCTATGAGAAATGCGTCCGTGCGGTAGAGGTACAGGCCGTGTGTCTTCCCGTTTCGTATGGTCCCGCCGTTCCTTATGGTGACGGTCCCGTTGGACTCTATACACACCACGCCGCCGGGCGCGCTGAGG
>MTNG01000090.1 GCA_002011395.1 Candidatus Aciduliprofundum sp. JdFR-45 | reverse complement strand
CCTTCATCCACGTGGCGTATGTCGTGGGTCACCGCCCTCCCTATGTCGTGCAGAAGCGCACCCGCGAGGACAAGGGGGACATCAGCGCAGCAAAGTCGCGCGTACTCAACGGCCAGACGCGCTACCATCACCGAGTGTCTGATGACTCCCTCATCCACCCCTGCCCCCTTCAGGATCCTCATGCACTCCTCCTCGTCGGGTATAACAATAACCTTTTTTCCTCTCCTCTGGGGGATTATGCGCCATCTGCCCCGGAATTTCTTTCTCAACTCCTCCCCTCCAAAATATCGGTCAAGGAATATAGCGAGAGCGGCAACTTCGCTGTGGGGCTGGTTACCTACGGCCACGTTGATGTCCACCATCTCATAGACCTCCCCTGGCACTTTCTCAGCACCCACGACGACCAGCAGGTCCTGGTTCCTGGGTATCTCGCTCATGGCATCGTCTATTGGCAGCCCGTACATCGTTAGGTGTACGCGGTATCCGGAGAATTCACCCAGAACGCGTTTCCACGGAACTCCTGTCTGTATCCGGAAATCACCGCCAAATCTTCTCACCACATCCCTGACAGTCTCCTCAACTTTCTCATCTCTCTCAGCAACGAGCACGGCATCTGCCCCGAAGGCCCTCGCCACGAGGGCCACATGGGTTGTGACCCTCCTGTCTCTACCGGGGCGGTGGCCCAGGCGTAGGACGGTTATCATAGTTTATCCAGTTCCTCCATGAGATCCATGTCTTCATCCTCTGCCATATCCATCTCAAAGCCCTTTTTGAAGACGGAGTACAGAAGGAGCATTATGCCCATGAACACCAGAATGCCCATGAGTATGCCGAAAACCATTTTTACGATGTCCATGAAGACCTGGCCGCTTCCACTCTCCGCTATGGTCTGGTACAGGTTCATGACCACAATTACCACCAGTACCAGGAGAAAACTGCCTATCGCGCCGCTGACCGCCGGTTTCAGGTTTTTGGGACAGATCCTGAGTTTGGGCAGGACGAAAAACGTCCCCGATGCGGCAAACATGGCAACTATTAGGAATATATAGAACAGTATGGTTCCCTCAAAACCCAGGTGCATGTGGCCTATGTAGTATATCACTATTGTCAGGGCCAGAAGCCCGCCTCCGAGCATTCCCGCCTGCTCCTCCGAGAGTCTATCCATAAACCCGCTCATTTCAGCCTCACCACCGTGTGTCCTCTAACATCCACGCGCTCGGATCTCTTCACGAGACCCTTCATGAGGGTCTGCGAGATGCCGAGTCTCTCTATCACATCTCCAAGATAGTTAATGCCACCGTCCACCAGTTCCAGGATCTTCTCCTCGTATTTCCTGAACTCTTCCTCGCTCATTGTTATGGCATATATTATATCGGGAAGTTCTATGATGGGCACGCTCATATTGATCTGAACCCTGCCGTAATAGCTCTTGTAGGCCTTCTCCGCTCTGCCCTCCCGCATGATCCACTGCGTCTCAACGAGTTTTATTTTTTCAAGGTACAGGAGGGCGTTTTTTCCCTCTTCTCCGTATTTGCTCTCTATGTCCTCCAGTGTGACCCAGTTCTTTATGACCTCCTCAAACACCTTTTTCTTGATCTCCGTGTTTGCGGCATAGAAGACACTCGTCAGCTCCCCGACCTCCGACACAACCTTCGTTTTGGTTGGAATCATAGTTATCCGCACCGATATGTGAATCCGAAGATATAAGGATTCCTCATCTCACAATCCTCACTATTCTCCCCTCAACTCTGAGTCGCCCCTCGCAGAAGAGCCGAACCGCCTCGACAAGCGCTCTGTGCTCCTCTGCGAGTACCCTCTCGGCCAGCGTCTCGGGAGTGTCACCCTCCAGCACGGGGACGCACCGCTGAACGATTATGGGTCCGTGGTCCACCTCCTCGTCCACGAAGTGCACGGTGCACCCGCTCACCTTGCAGCCGTACTCCAGAACGGCCCTGTGCACTCTCTCACCGTAATACCCCTTTCCACCGAAAGAGGGCAGAAGCGCGGGGTGGATGTTCATTATTCTGTTTCTGTACGCTCTCACCACTATGGGCGTGAGAATCCTCATATAGCCGGCGAGCACGATCAGGGTAGGCCTGTATCTCTCCAGCGTTTTGAGGAGGATGCGGTCGTACTCTTCCCTGGTCTTTCCCTTCGGAGGGATGTACACCGCGTCTATTCCGTGTTTTTTAGCCCTTTCCAGCGCAAACGCCTTTTTTCTGTCCGATATCACGGCCACAATTCTCCCCTTTATGTCGCCCCTCTCCGCAGCGTCTATCAGGGCTTGGAGGTTTGTTCCCCTCCCCGATGCGAGTACCACGATTCGGTGTCCCTCGTCCATCGCCGACATAGATTTCACCTCTCCACCGCCTACATCTGTCAGGAGGTGTTAAACTTTTCCTAATTATCGCCCTGTGTATATATACAACATTTGCCTAACTGTACTACAAATGTTATATAGTTTGGTTAAATGTTAGTAATGCTTATATATGGGGATTCCCGTAGGAACGCGGTGGGGTATCCCGATGATGGGACAAAGCAGAGAGGTGATAAAATGAATGGGAAAATGGTAGGCATATATGTGATGGCCCTGTGTTTGCTACTCATCGCAGCATCGGTACCGTTTTTACCTCAGGCATCTGCGGAGGCAAATGCCGAATCTGCGGTGAGCGCCACAGAGGAGCCATTGGAGAAGGCGGTGAACGTTGGCGAGGAGCGGATGGGAGTTTTAAAGGCCCCCAGAGCCTCGCACACAGCGACCTATGGATATTATCCGGATGCGGAAAGGGGTGATACGCCTGCATCTCCGGTGATAGTCGCTGATATAGGTGAACCACCGGGAGAGCGCGTCGGCAAAATGGATGTGAGCGGAAACGTCGCCGTCGTGTCTACGCCTACAATAAAACCGCACGGTGCCTCACCACCGGATATCTATGCCACGGAGCAGGGAGACCTCCGACTGGTAACGCCCGGCACAGGTACAAAATATACCATGAGCACCCTTGCAACGTTATTCCCGGCAGATGTGTGGGAGATCGGCCCAGGTGTATATCAGGTCAATCAGAGTATAACGATCAGCTCTGGAGATGCGCTGGAAATATATCCTGGCGAGACCCTGTATTTCAACACGAGCAGGGGTCTCTACATAGAGGGTACCCTGTGGGCGAACGGAACGGTGTCGAGCCCTATACAGATGGAAAATCTCACGGCGAACACGTGGGCTGGTGTTTACTTCAACGCCACATCCATAGCGTGCACATTTGAGAACGTGACCCTTGCCGGCACCGATACGGGCGTTGTTGTTAACGGTGCCACAGTTGTTCTCAGATCTCTCATCATGGACAACCTGACAACGGGCGTATCCATCTCTGGGGGCGGAACGGTGACTGTTGAAAACTCCGTGATAAGGAACTGTACCTACGGCGTGTATGTGGATGCATCCACCGCGACCATCGCAGGTAGCACCGTGATGAACTGCACCTACGGTGTCCGTGCTATCGGAGGCGATGTCCGGATTACGGCGAGTACCATAGCGGGGAATGATATAGGTGTGTATATCACGGGCGCCACAGCATCTCTTGAGGATAACAACCTCTATCGGAATGCCAACTGGTCTTTCTATGCGTCCTCGTCTCAGATTTTCTTGGGCAACAACACCATAGTGGATAATGGGTGGAGCATCTTGGGCGGTGCAACTGTCGTTTTGTTCTCAGATGATATGGAAAGCGGGGTCAACGGCTGGACGACGGTAAACACGGCCACCACCGTATGGCAACTCGGGACACCCACAACGGGTCCAACCTCGGCGCACTCGGGCTCAAATTGCTGGGCGACGAATCTATATTCAAACTATGGAAATAATGCGAATGTGAGGCTTATGAGCCCACAGATAACGCTTGGCAACGGTTACACATACCTCTCTTTCTGGTCTTGGTTCTGGTCGGAGTCATGGTGGGACTGCGGATGGGTAGAAGTGTCAACAGATGGCGGTGCGACTTGGACGCGTATATACCCAATGCAGGGTCCATCTTACACCAACAACCTTTACGGTGNGGGGTATTCCGGAAATCTGGGTGGATGGTTCTATGCGAGGTTCAATCTCTCAAGTTACGCGGGACAGACGGTCATGATAGGGTTCCATTTCAGGAGTGATAGTAGTGTGACCTATCCCGGCTGGTACATAGACGACGTTGAGGTTGTGCTGGAGAGGCATGTTGGTGGCGTAGGACTGGTATCAAATACCGTTGCTACGCTATACAATAATAAAATTTCTAACAATTCAGGATACGGCGTGTGGGCCGATGACACTTCTTCTGCCAAATGGTATGTGGACACCTATGGAGAGGGTCTCAACAACGACTTCGTGCTGAACGATGACATACGCGTGCTACCGGCAGGGTTCCTTAGGCTGGACAACGTCACTGTGAACGCTGCAGATGTTGCGGTGGACGGTCTCATGACCGTGGACAATAGCATCGGTACCGTTATAACAAATAACGTCGTCGTGGACGGCACGCTGTATCTCAACGCAACACTCTGGGAGATCGCTGTAACGTTTGATGGCGAATACTTCATAAAGGTGAATGGTAGTGGTACCATGATCATTCAGAACGGGAGCAGTGTCGTTTCCCTGGACAGGGCGACAGCGTACGACTTCTGGGTGTACTCGGGTGGAACGTTCCACGTGTTCAACAGCACTATTGGAAACGTTGGTTACGATGACTATTCGGATCCAGAGGGTAATCATACAGGTCTGTGGATAAATAGCACTTCAGTTCAATTCTATAATGCCACATTCCAGGATATGAACTGGGGCGTTGTCCTGCATGCCTATTTCAGCTCCGTGTCCTTCCCATACTGTACATTCAGGGACTCCTATATCGGAATAACCAATAGATGGCTCTACTTTGGCAGTCCGAGACAGACCGAGCAAGGGACGATATATCTCCCATACACGACCTTTGACAGCAACACATATGGAACTCTAATATGGTACACGACGGCCGTTTATGTCACCGATGCGCAGGTCACGAACAACATGTATGGCCTTTTCTTCGGGTGGGACGATACTGTTACAGTTGAAAGGGGTATATTTACTGGCAATAACTATGGTGTCTGGTTGCGGTTTACCAACGGCACCGTTACAGAGAGCGCATTCACGGGCAATGATATCGGAGTGAGGGTATACAATCCTGGCTCTAATGAGGAGTACGATGTTAACGTTGTAGTTTCCAGGAACACTTTCGATGGCAATACATATGGTGTTTCCGCCTACAGCACACTCAGTATGAATACCGCCAGCGGACAGGCATATGTCAATTTGGACGTCTCAGGAAACACGTTCAGTGATAACACGTACGGTGTCTATATATACGACAATCCCACATCGCCTGTGGTGAATGGCGTCCCCTCCACCGTTGTGTCAAGGTACGACATATACGGCAACACCGTTGTGAATGGTACGTACGGGCTGTACTATCTGGGATACACGGATTCAAACAGCGCCGATGCCACCCTCTCATCGCAGGTTTACATATACAGCAACACCATAATCAGTTCGGAGCGAGGCATATTTGTTTTCGCATATACGCTGTCTGATAGCGCCAATTCCACATCCACGGTCTACGCATCTGTTACGGGCAACACTATTCAGGACCCCTATGCCAATATGAATAATGGTATCTATGTGTACGTTTACATATCCGACACAGACCCCTATGCGTCCACGGTAAATGTGAACTATGAAATATCGGGCAACAGCATAACTATGGCAGATAACAACTATGGCATTTACGCCTCTATGAATTCGTCAGGGAGAGGCAGCAACATCGTAACGCTTGGCATATCTTCCAACGCGATCTCTCATGCCGACTATGGCATATATATTGATTACAGAAACAGCGACAACGTAACTGAGTATGTCTCCATAGATGACAATACCATAACTCAGATGGTGTGGAGTGGAGTGCACATAACAGAGATTGATATGTCCACATCTTCGTACACAATAAGCGGGAACACTATCACCTACTGCTACAGGGGCGTATACGTCTATGCGACCAACAGCATTTACATATCCAGCACAGGTCTCTATGGAAACGTCATAAATTACAACACCTACGGTATGTATCTGTACAGCCCGGGCACGACGACACTCTCGCTCTCCCAGAACGCAAACGACTTTGACAGCAACCAGTTCGGCGTATATGTCCGCGGAGATGTGTCCGCAACGGTCTCAATGCAATCTGAATCGTTCTGGAACGAGAGCTATGCTGCAGTGTATGTGTATTCAAATGGCGATGCGTACGTCGACGTACTGTCCTCGGCGTTCTCAACGGTCGGTCGTGGCGTATTTATCACAGCGGATTACGCGTATATTGATATTTCATCAAATACGATGAACGATGTGACCTATGCGGGAATCTATGTGACCGTCAGCGTGTTTTCCACGGGTACAATATCCCACAACACGCTCAGCAACTGTCTGAGATACGGAATATATGCAGAGCGTGGCGATATGCTTGATATATCTCACAACGCCATAACGGACTCCGTGTGGTACAGCGGATATGCGGCCATATACGTTTACCTTGGCACATACACCATAGGGTACAACACACTACAGAACAACGGATATATGGGCATTTACATCACAACGACAAGCTATGTGGCTCTGGAATATAACACGGTCGTTAACACCGGTGTTTACAGATACGGCAGTGAATGGGGTGTTTACGTAACCAACTGTGCCAATCTGTCATCCATGGGAAATGATGTCTACGACAACCAGAACGGATATTACATCACCGGAACGGAGTTCGCCATGACCAGTGATTCGGTGCGCTCAAACGACGGATACGGCATCTATGTGGTGAACTCCCGCGGAGACCTCATCAACTGTTACATAGCGGACAACATCTACGAGGGTCTGTATGCGCCGTCGTCCAGCGATGTGAACATATATGCGGATGGCGGGCAGTTCACGGTTTACAACGATGATATATTCTTCTACGGCAACCTGACGGTCAGGAACGGAGGTGAGATGGTAACCACGTACGGTTATGTGTACTTGGGTTCTGTGGCGAACAACGAGGTGGGCATCTACGTGGAAAGCGATGGAACGCTGAATGCGTTTGACTCTTATATCGGGTCGTGGACGGGCTATTACTACCTGTTCAGGATATACGGCCAGGCCACCATCCAGGGCACAACAATTGACGATGTTTACGCGGTGGAAGTTTACAGCATAATAAACTTCCTTGAGAGCGAAGTTGTGGATGCATGGTATGCGGGTATCGTGGTCAACATAAACGGTCTCGTGATAGAGGCTTCCTCCTTCAGGAACTGCAATATCGGTGTACTCGTTAACGGCTATACTCTGACCATCAGGGGTGGCTATTTCAATTACAACGAAATAGGTCTGGAAGCCATAAATGCGAATCTGACGTTGATAGGTGTGCGTTTCCATTACAGCGATGACAGCGGTGTTTACATCAGCGGAGGCACCGCCACCATCACATCCGCCTACTTCTACGGCAATGACAGGGCGCTTTATGTGGAGAGCGCAGAGGTCACTATTGACGATGCACAGTTCTCATACAATGACTATGGCATATACGCGACAAACAGCGTATTAAGCGTCGTTCAGCCGTACTTCTCCGGCAACACCTACGGCATAATGGCCACCGGGAACTCCACAGTGGATGTGGATGATGGGTCTCTTTACGATGTACTCAGTGTTTACGCACGGGAGACGTCTACCGTTAACCTCGTGAGATGCGACTTGGACACGAAGACGCTTCTTGCCACGGAGAACGCGATAATCAACGTGCTGGACGACGTTGATATCTCCGTTGTAAATTACGATGGAACCCCGGTAGAGGGCGCATACGTTGAGTTCAACGGCACATTTGGAAAGTACAATGCCACGCTGCCAGAGGGAGACGCTGCTATACTCATAATGTTCGGCCGCGCGACCTCTTCGGGCTGGGAGGACGCCAATTACACGATCACCTACACAAACGGCTACATAACGCGGACGGAGGAATGGGATGGCAGCACATCTCTATCTCTGGTGCTCAACAGATACGCACCCTCGGTGGTGGCCCCTGCGGAACCGGTCCGCGCTGTGGAGGGACAGCAGGTACAGTTCCCATTCGTGCTGGACGACGTTGATATTGAGTACGGCGATGTGATGAACTACGAGATACTTTATGCGCCGGATGGTCTGTCGGTGGCCAACGGGACTATCACATGGACGCCCACCTCTGACTACGCGGGCACCACGGCGTACGTTACATTCAGGGTGACGGACTCCGGAGGCGCATCAACAGTTGCCACTGTGTATATCTATGTAGAGCCGGTGAACGATGCACCGCAGATCCAGAACATACTCGCATCGCAGACAGACGATGGATATGTGCAGTTCCTCGTGCTGTGCAGCGACCCGGATGGGGATATGCTCAACGCGACGCTTCTCATAGACGACACCACCGCAGTTCCACTTACCCCCGCGGGACCCGCCGAAGACGGCTACTATTACACAGCGAAGGTGAAACTCTCGGAGGGCAAGCACACGTACAGGGTGATAGTGTCTGATGGTGAAAACGTAGTTTCCAGTGAGCAGAAAACGCTGGATATACCCATTAACCTGATGCCTTACATCGCTCTGATAGCACTGATAGTCGCAGCGGGACTTATACTCTTCCTGCTTCTGAAAAGACGCCGAGAGGGTGGCGAAGAGCAGACTTACAGCGAAGGATACATAGAACAGGAAACGGTGGAGGACGAAGAAATCTCAGAGGAAGCGGTGGAGGAATGACCTCCCCTTCTTTTATTTTCTTCCTATTCCGTAATATATGAATCCCCTTTTTCTGGCCTCTCCTGGATCTATGACCTGCCTACCGTCCACTATGCATCTGGTCCTCATCAATTCGGCGGCGCGGTCCAGATTGAAGTTCCTGAACTCCCTGTGGTCGGTAACGAAAACGAGGCAGTCAAACCCTTCGGGCGATTCGGCCCAACCCACGCCGAATCTGGCTGCGTCTTCGGGAGTGCACATCGGGTCGTAGGCGCAGACATCCGCTCCCCATCCCATCAACTCCGCTATAACACCCTCTGCCGGGGTTTTTCTGAACTCTCTCACACCGCCACGGAAGGTGAGCCCCATAACAAGCACCCTGGCACTCCTGACGCTTCTTCCAGCATCGGATAGGGCCCTAACTACCAGATGCGCTGTGTAAACGGGCATCAGGTCGTTTATTTCTCTTGCGGTTCGTGTGAGGTGCATAATGCGCCTCCGGGCGGTTCTCATGGCGAAATGGGGGTAAAACGGTATGCAGTGACCTCCAACGCCGCTCCCCGGTCTGTGGATGTGGCAGTAAGGCTGGGAGTTGGCTGCGGCGAACGCCTCTATTGCATCTATACCGAGTTCCTCGCAGTACATGGCGAGTTCGTTTGCCAGAGCGATGTTCACATCCCTGTATATGCCCTCAAACACCTTGACGGCCTCGGCCGTTTTTATGTCGCTCACCGGGTACACCCCTTTCACATTTATGATGGTGTAAATGCCCTTGACCACCTCCAGCGTCTCTGGATCGCTGGCCCCTATGATCTTCGGGTACTTCCCGGTTATGTCCCTTATGGCCGTCCCAGTCATGGTGCGCTCGGGACAGTGGGCCACACCAAAATCCCCAAGTTTCAACCCGCTTTCCTCCAGTATCGGTATCAGTCCCTCCGTTGAGCCGGGGGGCATGGTGCACTCAGTGATGACCACATCCCCCTTCTTGAGCCCTTTTGCTATGACTCCGGCGACCTCCCGAACTATGCTGAGGTCCACGTTTCCGTGCTCGTCCACGAGCGTGGGTACGAGTATTACGTGGACATCGGACTCTCTCACGGCTCTCACTCCGTCCACTGTGGCCCTCAGTCGCCCCTCACTCACACCCTTCCTGACGAGTTCCGTTAACCCCGGCTCCTCCTTTATAGGGTTCTCACCACTGTTTATCATCTCAACCCTCTGGGGATCTATATCCACACCGGTGACGATGCCCCCCCTATCCGCTATGACAGCCGCCAGCGGTAGCCCCATCTTTCCCATGCCGAAAACGGTGAATCTGATATCCCCCTTCCTGAACTTGTCCGCGACCTCTTCCGCGCTCAGACCCAGAATCATCCTATCACCTTCCCGAGAATTTCAACTATCCTCTCCGCAGCGTCCCCCTTCCCGTAATGTTCTCCTCGGGGGGCCTTTGGCGGCGGAGAGGTTGCCGCTTCCAGTATCCTCTCCACATCCGCTCCAACGAGGACGTTCCACCCGCCTTCAAGGGTTTCAACCCACTCCGTGGTGGTGCGTAGCGTGACGCACGGCACGCCGAAGAAGTACGCCTCCTTCTGAACGCCTCCCGAGTCCGTGAGTATCTTTCTGGCGTTCTTTTCCAGAATGAGCATATCAAAGTATCCCACGGGCTCCAGAAGGATGACATTATCCCCGACTTTTATGTTCCATCTCTCCATCGCCCTGCGGGTTCTCGGATGAACGGGGAAGACCACGGGTAGCGGCAGGCGTGAGAACGCATTCAGTATGTTTCTAAGGTGCACCTCATTGTCCGCGTTTTCCGGCCGGTGCACGGTCGCCAGGAAATACTCTCCCTTCGCAAGACCGAGGCGCTGGAGGATATCGCTCTTCCTCTCGGCTATCTCGCTGAACCTGAGAGCGACATCGTACATGACATCTCCCGTGAGGTAGACACCTGATGTTATACCCTCCCTCCTGAGGTTCTCCACCGCGGTTTTAGTCGGTGCGAAGAGAATGTCGGATGCGTGGTCCGTCAGCACCCTATTGATCTCCTCCGGCATCCTGCGGTCAAAGCTTCTGAGCCCCGCCTCCACGTGGGCGACCTTCACGTGGAGTTTCACGGCCGCGAGCGCGCCAGCCAGAGTGGAGTTCGTATCTCCGTAAACGAGGACGATGTTCGGTTTTTCATCCATTATAACCCTTTCAATACCCTTGAGCATTTCCCCCGTCTGGTACCCGTGGGTTCCCGAGCCCACGCCCAGGTTGTAGTCCGGGGGAGGTAGCCCGAGCTCTTCAAAGAACACGCTGCTCATCTCAAAGTCGTAGTGCTGGCCGGTGTGGAGCAG
>MTNG01000152.1 GCA_002011395.1 Candidatus Aciduliprofundum sp. JdFR-45 | reverse complement strand
GTGGTGGAAGGATGGTTTGTTCAGGCGGACTGGCCGCTATCACGCTCAGAGCTGCTTTCATCCCTGCAGGAGAATCTAACATCTGCAAACGCCGAAAATCTCTACACCGGCTGCTCATGGTACGTGGAATACGGCGCGGACCTTGCGGACGAAGGAAAGAACGCCACGAAGTGGGCCCAGACCACGTTCAACCCGTTCGTCCCCGACACCGGTCCGCCCGTTCTCGCGCACTTTGAGGTGCACAACGTCGCGGTTTGGGACTGGGTTTGGGTTGGGCTCACGCTGATTTACACGGTCGTTGACTGCTACGTGGACATCACGTACGAGTTCCGGGACCCGTCCGGGATAGACGTGGTGCGGCTCATAAAGATGGGGCTGTGGTCGAACTTTGAGAGCGACACGTTCAGCGGTGTGAAGGTTGCCACCGGCACGGCGAGATTGACGATGGATTACTGGAACGACTATCTGATGGACTACGACGTTAACATCACCGCGGTGGACGCGCGGGGAAACGTCCTCTACGGCGTGGAGAATGTGAACGGTGTGTTCGGCGGTCTCATAGACGCCATCAAGAAAATGTGGGAAGCGTTCGTGGGCGCGCTGGAGGCCGCGTGGAAGGCCGTGGCGGACGCGGTGAACGTATTTTTACAATAGTTAATGAGATGCTCAATTCAATATTTGCACCTAAATGCGCTTACGATGGGTGCAGGTAGTATAATAATGAATATAATAGTACCTTTAATAATTAGTTTTATAATAGGTATACTTATACAAAAAGTTTATGAAAGTGGCTATGAATTACCCTTTGATTTACCGGGAACATTAAATATAGACACAATTTATAGTATAATTGAGAAATTCATAGAAGAAGCTACATCAGGGGATTATAAATCATCTAAGCTAGGCATGGGTTATTATTCAAATGAACTAATACTTTCATATATAGGCAATATACTTGCACTATGTGGAATAATCATCACATTATATAGCGCAGGATTAGCAGATCCTAGCGGAAGTACACTTGCTGCACTTGCAGTTGGTCTATCAGTATGGGCACTACCATATTATGCTCTTGGAATTATATTTGTGCAAGAACAAATTCAACTTATATTTGGGGCTATCGGCCTTATTTTCAGCATCCCCTCCCTCCTATCAATTGTGGGGATAGTAAAATTTGGAATACTTTACTGAAAGGACTGCTGGCGGCAGCATGGTTGCTTACACTATTCTCAACTGTAATATATCTTATTACGGTATTCGGTATTTACGTGAGGTGACGAAGATGAAATGGATTGAGAACGACCTCCCTGCGAAAATATACAGATATAATCTCGGCAAAAATCCAAAGACGGCATTTTATCTCTTTTTGACTCTTTGTATATCTGTAACCATAGTACTGAGTATGCTTGCATATATGGCCATACGGAGTCCAAAGGCCAGTTTAGCTGCCAAAATTTTTGGCCTGATAATGATGGTATGGGTGTTGTTCCTTGGGTACTGGGGAGCATGGGTGTGTTATGTTAGAGATTATCATCAAGCGCATAAAATAAAATGGGAAGATGGAAAAGTGTATCTGTGGAATAAATATATGGATAGGGTTCTTGTTTATTCGTTTGAGGACATAGACGATATTGTTTTATCAAAAAATGGTTTTCCCATCAGGGATCCGGGAGTAGAGCCGACTGAAACCGGTCTAATGATAATAACACATATCCCAATGATACCAAATAAAAGTAAAATCGGTGTTGCATTAGGGCTGGAGATAGGACTCAAACTAAAAGAAGATTGGGAAAAATGGAAAATGTCAAAAAGATCTAAAATGTGAGTGATATAATGATGAAAATTCCAGAATGTACATATCAATTCATAATGAGCACATATCCCAATATGAGGAGGATAGATATAATACCCGACGCAATTGAAACATGGTTCGCGCAGGCGAACTGGACGTGGTCCCGCTCAGACCTCCACGCGTCCTTCATGGAGAACCTCACGGCCGCTAACGCGGATTACCTCTATCCGGATTACATCTGGTACGTGGACCACGGGAAGGACCTGGACGACGAGAGGGTCCGGCTTGATCTCTACGAGCAGGCCACGGGCGTGGAGAAGGGCAAGCCCAACGCAACGAGATGGTCACTATGCGGTCGTTAATCACGAGTATGACACTCTACGCTCTATCAGAATCTCAATCATCGGGGGGCGTTTGTAATGGAGAGTGACATGGAAATACTCTATAAATTTGAAGTGCCATACCCGTGGAAGCGTTTCCTGCGTGGAATTTTGTATATAGTGCTCTTTTGTATGGGTCTCACGGCATTTTTCTATTACTCTCAGTTCTACGTTAGGAAAGGACACTTTTCATCAAATGATGTTATCTGGTTTTCCATGACAAATTTTGTATTGATACTTATTTATTTTGTAATGCGTTATCTATTAATCAAATATGACAAAATTAAGGAGCCGATCAAAGTTATAATGACCGAAAATTACGTTTACTGGGTTAAATCAGCAGTAAGTCAAACTCTGTATCTGGATGATATAAGAGATGTAAAAGTTATACTCACAGACAGAAAGGTAAAAATAGATGTAAATTACGAGCATGAAAAGAACATGTCTCGGGGGTGGATGATCCAGTTCCGCATAGGAAGCGAGGTGGAGAAAGACCATTACTCGGAATTTTTGAATGAGGTTTTCATGCCGTTTAAAGAACTTGTGAAAAATAGGATAAAAGAACTAAATCCACACGTGAAAATAGAGGAAATAGACAAGTGTAAAAAATACAGGTGATATTTATGATGATAGAGAGATGTGACCCTGCAACCCTGAAAAATCGGGACCGGGTACAGTTAGTGAGAGAATTTCGTCCCATGATGTGGGGAGTTCAATTGCCACAGTTTCCATGTTGTCAGAGCGACTATGGAGGTGGTGATGTAAATGAAAGATAGAAAAAGACTGCTCTATCTGAAGCACACGTGGATGGATGTTATCAGGTTGCCGCTGATCCTGGCCGGTATTTTTCTACTGGTATGGATACCGATTTATATATGGAACCCGGACCCATCGTTCTGGACGAGCGGACCAATGATAGGTGTATATGTATTCGGTTTCATCGTCGTCCCCGGAATAGTGGCCATTCCTCTCTGGCGGATATGGGAGGCACACAGGGACGAGGAACTCTGGCTGGAAGGGGATAAACTGGTGTACAAACACGGCAGGGTCAAGTTGAAGATTGAGATAGAAGACATATCAAAGATCTATCTGGTGTACGGTAACAGATTCGATATAGAGTTGAGATTTCATCTCCGAAAGCTCTGTGATGGATACAGAGTGGTGGATTTTGGCTCAACCGCGGTGTGCAGGAAATGGATAACCCCCGAGGGGCTGGAGAGGAAAGGCATGGAGATCTGGAATGCTCTCAGGGAGCGCAATCCGCACATAGAACTCAGGAGATTCTTCCCGAAGAAAAAGTGCTATGAGAGGTGGAACGGCAGGGAGTGGGAGAAAATTGATTGGGGTGAAATCAGGGGGGAGGTGATGGGGGGAGAGTGGTGACGCCTCCACAGCCACGCGGTGCCGCGGTCATGTGGTGCCCCTCCCCGTAAGCTGGGGCGTTTCGTATTTCTCCTCACTCCTTCTTTGTTATTATCAGGAAGACGATGACCGCTATTGTGGCCGCTATAAGGTAGATGTAAAAAGAGGGTATCTTCATACCGTGCACGACGATGTTTCCGTGCTCCTCAAACTTAAGAGGCACTATGGATTCGGTGTATTCAATTGCACCTCCTGTGTGTGTGATGAAGGAGTAGAACGATGTCAGGTGTTCGCTGTTGCCATCGTCCTCCCATATGGTCACCCTGTAGGGGTCCCTCACCAGGAAGCCGAAGCCGTATGGGGTGCCGCCGACCTCGGCGGTCACATCTATGTTCACCTCTTCCACCCGACCCCCATCCAGGGGGACGACCGTCCTGATCCATGCGTGCCTCCCCCACTCGCCTTTAACCGGGTTGTAGAGGAACCCGAACTCCAGCCATGCGGGTATGCCTATGCTCCGCGCCATGGACGCGAAGACGAAGGAGAGTTCATCGCAGTCCCCGCTCCCGGAGTTCCACGTCTCCACGGCTGTCTTTGGAAGACCGCTGGTCTGCGTTTCGTACTGGAAATGCTCCACGATGTAATCGTATATGGCCCTGAGTTTTCCAACGACGGTGCTCTCATCGGCTGTGATCTGCTCTGTGACGTCCCTGAAAGCATCTGGGTCTATAACCCTGCTGCTGCCCAGATACTCCGCATGGTTGTACCTCAACCTGTAAGGGGCCGGTATGGCATCGGGGCCAAGGGATGTGGTGTAGTTCCACACGGCGGCGTAGAGCACGCCTTCGTAGGATATCGTTATTGTGGCCGACCCGGTGAACGAGTACTCCCATACGGTCCCCTCGCCAAGTGTGTATATCTCGTGGGGAGGCCCGTATGTCTGGTGCACCTCCACCGTCTGATGGGTGCTGTTGCCGGGAATGGTCACGTTGAGAATGGTGGAGGAGAATCTGGATGCGCTTATGGATATGGTGCGCGTGAAGGAGAAATCAACGTGGGAAGGTATAACCGTCTGGACGAGCCCGGGCGGGCTCTCAACCATGCCCTGAAGGAGTGGCATGAGAACCAGTATGGACATACCCACGGCATAGAGTGCGAAGAGGTATCCGATCACCTTCCTTTTCTTCTTTCCCTTCTCCATTTTCTCCGGACCTCCTGGGGGAGGGAGTCAGTTATCTGTGTCATAACGAAACGCACGTACATAACCCCTGCGGTCAGGGCGAGCAGCCCGGCGATGAACTGCGTCTCCACGGGCATGCTCCAGAAGTAGGGGCAGAGCAGCAGAAACAGGAGAAGCGTGGGCGGCAACCCCCTCTTCAGGGCCCCACCCATCCGGTCTCTGATGGCAGATATCTCAGCGCCGGAAGCCGCGAGAAGGAGTGGTATCGCGAGGGCGTAGGGAATGAAGGATATCATGGTCAGCGGTGAGCCGTACTGCCTGTACTCGTAGCCGGAGAGGAAGGTGGAGAGAGTGGCGCCGACGCCGAGTGAGAAGGACACGGAGTACATGAGGGCGTTGTGCCCTTCGCGTCTCCACCACCTCCTGCTCAGGGCGAAGAGCAGCAACGACCACGCTAAGGCGAAGAGAACGGCGAAGATGATGGACAGGTCAAAGGCACCCGCGAGCGAATACCGCCCTACGAGGTAGAAAGCGGAGAGGGGTGCGGAGGAGATCAGCCCTAGGACGAAGTTGAAGAGCACGCGCCTCTCGTTGAAGACGCTCTCAAATTTCCCCCATATAACGTAGAGGTAAAGCATGGCGGGTCCTATGCCCATCAGCATCGCGGCGGTGCCACCGGGGTCCATCGGGGGCCGTACGTGCAGCGTGGCTTAATAAGTTATCGGATTCACCCGCGAGATTGCATGAATGCGCGACGAAAAGATATATAAATCACCTCACAATCAGGCATGCAGTGATCTTCTATGTCGTGGAAGGACGTTGAGGTTAGGAATCTGAAGGTCGGCAGTTACATAGTCGTGGACGACGAACCGTGCAAGATAGTGGAGTACACGACTTCCAAACCGGGGAAGCACGGAGAGGCGAAGGCGCGCATCGTGGCCATAGGCGTGTTTGACGGGCAGAAGAGGAGCCTGGTGTACCCCGTGAAGCACAAGGTGAAGAGCCCCATCATAGACAAGAGGAAGGCGCAGGTGCTGGTTGTCATGGGCGACGAGGTTCAACTGATGGACACCGAGACCTACGAGACCTTTGAACTGCCCATCCCGGAGAACCTGAGGGACAGGATAGAGCCCGGTAAAGAGGTGGAGTACTGGGAGGCCATGGGCAAGCGCGTTATAATGAAGGCGTGAGCATGAGCATACACCAGACCTTCGCGGATGCCCGCTCTACGTATGGGGAAGCGCGATTTGTGATATTCGGCGTTCCATACGACCGCACGACTTCTTACAGACCCGGCACCCGGTTTGCCCCCGCCGCCATACGCGAGGCATCGCATTCCCTTGAATCCACAGTGCCCTTTGCAGGGGTGGATCTGGCGGAGGTGCCCATCCACGACATGGGGGACATAGGCGAGTTCGGCCCGCCCGCTGTGATGGTTGGTGCCGTGGAGTTCACCCTCTCAAAGATATTCGGGGATGGGAAGTTCCCCGTGGCCCTCGGGGGGGAGCACACGCTCACCTGCGGCGCCCTGAGGGCGCTCAGAGAGATGGACGCCGCGCTTGTCTTCGTGGATGCTCACATGGATTTCCGGGAGGAATACCTCGGGGAGAAACTGAGCCATGCCTGCGTGGCGCGAAGGGCCCTTGAGGTCCTCGGCCTCTCAAAGGTCGTTTCCATCGGCGTGCGTTCGTGGTCTGCGGAGGAAGTGAAAGCGGCCCGGGATCTTGGGTTCAGGTTCTACACGTCCATGGACGTCCGCAGGAGGGGCATCGGCGATGTGCTGCGGGAAATCCTGAAGGCCCTCCCACCCCGCGTTTACCTTTCCATAGACATGGACGGGCTGGACCCCTCCCATGCGCCCGGCGTGGGCACGCCCGAGCCCTACGGCCTGAGCGACTGGGATGTAAGGGAGATCATCCATGCCCTCAGCCCCCGGCTGGTGGGGGCGGACGTGGTGGAGGTGTCTCCCCTCGCGGAGAACCACGTGACACCCGTTCTTGCTGCGAAGGTCGTTCAGGAGGTCATATCGGCCGTGGTTTCAACAGACGGGGAAGTCCCGTGAGAAATCTTTATATCAAATAATGCCTATTTTCAGCCCATCTGGCGTTTTGGGGTGAAAGGAAGGTGCCCAATCCGTATCTCACGGCGATAAGGTTTGAGAAGGAAGCCGAGGAAAAAGCGAGGGAAATCAAGAGGAAAAAAGAGGAGGTCAAGAACCTCCAGACGGAGGTTGAGGAACTCATAAAGTCCATAACGTCTGCAAATATAGAGATACCACCGGAGATTGAAAAGAAGAGAGGGGAGGTTGATAAGGCGCTGGAGATCAAGGACTACGACACAGCCATAGAACTTCTAAAGGGGCTCAGGGAGGATCTGAAAACCCACCTGCACGATACGGTCAAGGCCTACGAGGAGAGGATCAAGAAATACCTCTCCATCCTGCTTGACCTGGACGTGGACATAACCTCCTACCAGGTGGAGCTGGATGAGGGCAGGAACACAATAGAGGAAGACGTGAGGCAGGGGATATCCATACTGTCCGCTCTCACGGAGAAGGTTCTCGGCAGGGTGAAAGAGGCGCTGAAGGAGAAGGAGGAGGAGGTGCGCCACGGACTCGCGCGCATGCCCAAAGACATCCAGAAAAAGGCGGACGGCATCCTCCGCGAGGTTGAGGAGCACCTCAAAGGGGAGGAGTACGAGGAGGCAGCCAGGGGTCTGATGGAGGTTCTCAGGGTTGCTCAGAAACACTTTGAGGACGAACTGGACAAGATGTGGCGGAAAGGCGATGAGTACGTCTCAATAGCGGAGGGCATAGGTTTCCCCCTGAAGGGAATGGATGAAATAAAGGCGGA
Organism: Candidatus Aciduliprofundum sp. JdFR-45; assembly: GCA_002011395.1. Classification (GTDB taxonomy): domain Archaea; phylum Thermoplasmatota; class Thermoplasmata; order Thermoplasmatales; family JdFR-45; genus JdFR-45. Next base: position 3,684 of record MTNG01000152.1, on the reverse strand, counting down.
GTCAAAGAAGCTCCTGGAGGAGGGGAAGTTTGACGAGGCCTACGAGAAAGCGAAGGAGTACTATGAGAAGACACGTGAAAGGGTGGGCAAGTTCGTGGAGCGCCTAATAAGCATAGCCCACAAAAAGGTGGATGAGGCAAAACTCGTCGCGGGCGAGGTCGGTGAGGCGGAGGCCCTCCTGAACCAGGCAAAGGACGATTTCATAGCGGGTGATTACAGAGAGGCGCTGGCGAAGATAAAGAAGGCCACAGTGGTGGCGGAGAAGGCGGTGTCCAACACCCTCATGTCCCAGTTGAACGAGGTGCGCGAGGAGGTCCAGAAGGCCCGGAGCATGGGGCTTGAGGTGGAGGGTGCGCTGGAAATCCTCAAAGAGGCCTTTGATGCAATCAGCCGGAAGAACTACGCCCGGGCCAACACCCTGGTGCAGAAGGCAAAGGACATGGTGGCACGGAAGTTGAACAGGGTTCAGCAGTTGAAGTCGGAAATAGAGGACCTCCGGAAGCGCGTGGGGGAGATGGAGGACGCCGGAATAGTCATTGAGGGCATAGAGGAGGAGATATCCTCCATAGAGAAGCTCATAGAGGGCAAAAGGTTTGATGAGGCGGAGAAGTCCATAGATTCGCTCAAGACGGCCATCGCGGAGGCCCTCAGGGATATAGCCACCCAGACGGCAGAGAGTGTGCATTCCATGCTTGAGGTCGGAAAGGAGGTCATAGGTGATCTTGAGGAAGAACTAGTGGAGTACTCCGACATAGAGAAAATGATTCAGTCGGAGGACTACTTCAACGCAATACTGCGCCTGATGGAGATTGAGGAGGAACTCCTCAAAACGCTCGCTGATAAGGCAAAACCCGTTTCAGAAGAAATACTGAGCGAGGCGGAGAAGAACCCCGCCACGCGGGGCGAGGTGGAGGCGCTGGTTAAAAAAGCGATGGATATGTTGTCATCGGAGGAACTGGATGCGGAAACAGTCGTGGAGGCCCTGAAGACGCTCGGGGAGGCGAGGGGTAAGATATGGGAGGCAGAACTTGAGAAACTGGAGCAGGAAGTCAAGGACCTTTCAGAGTACCTGGAACTGCTGGACAACTATGGAGGCGACGTCACAATCGCCTCTGAACTCATCAGCAGGGCGAAGAGGTTCCTATCATCCCGCGATGCCGTTAAAGCGAAGGAGACCATAGAGTCGGCGAAGGTTGAGATATCCCGCGTTGAGAAGGAAGTGGTCAAGGAGGTGTTCAACTCCGCCAAGATAGTGAGTATAGCCGCCAAAAAGGTGGGGGTTAACCTCAGTAAAACGCCGATCAAAAAACTGCTTCTAAAGGCCAAAAACGCCATTGAGGAGGGGGATCTTAGGAAGGCGATAGAGCACAGCGTGAAGGCGCTGGAAATCGCGAGAGAGTACAAGGATAAGGGCGAAGCGGTCTACAAGGTTCTGGCGGAGGCTGCACGGAAGATATCCGAGGCGAAGGAGATCGGGGCGGATGTGGCCGATGCGGCCAAACTGATAGTGGGTGCCAAAAAGGCGCTGGAGGGGAACAACTTTGACACGGCGAGCAAACTGGCTGAGAAGGCCCTTGAAATCGTGGAGAGCGTTCTTCGGGAGACCAAGATATCTCAGCTCAGAGACGCCATAAATGAACTTTCCGATGTTCTGGAGGCGGTGGGCAACACCCAGTTCAGAGAGGATGTCAGGAAATTTGAGGAACTCCTGACGAATGGAGATGTGGATGAGGCCGTGAAGCAGGGAGAGGTCCTCGTATCCACCATGAGGGAAACGGTGGAGGACATAATCACGGACTACATCGGTAAGATGGAAACCGCTCTATATGAGCAGAGGCAGGCGGGTGTTGACGTCAGCGAGGTGGAGAAACTTCTGGACACCGCCAAGGAGGAGTTCATATCCCAGAAGTACAGAGATGCTCTGGAGCACCTGAGCAAGATTGAGGGTGAACTTGAGGCGGCGATAGAGAACAAGGTCCGCCTCCAGGAGAGAATAGACGACGTGGAAAGGGCCCTGAAGGAGGCGAAGAGTCTACGCATAGATGTCAGCGAGGTTGAGAAGAAGCTGGAGGAGGCGAAAGAGGAGGCGTCCAGGAACATACAGGAGGCGTTCAGAAAACTCGCGGAGATAGAGAAGACCATAAAGGAGTCAATGATGGCGAAAGTGGAGAGCTCCATAAAGAAGGTTGAAATGGAGATAAAGAAGGCGAAGAAGAAGGGCATAGACACCACGATCGCCGAGAACCTCCTCCAGAAGGCGAGGGAGGCTCTGGAGGACATGCGCCCCAAGATGGCCATGAAGTTCGCCATAGACGCCATGTCCGAGATAGAGATGATAGAGATGCAGAAGGACATGGCCCTCAACGCAATAAAATCGCTGGACACGGCCATCTCCGAGAACAGATCCCTGGTGACCAAAGACATATTCCAGACGTATCAGATGGCCCGGAGGAAATATCAGGTGGGCGAGTACGCAAAGGCGTTTGAACTCGCCATGAAGGCGATGGAGGAGATATCCAAGCTGAAGACGTACGTGGAGGAGATAAAGAAGGAGAGCAGGAAGATCAAGGAGGCGATCGCGTACGCCACGAAGCTGGGCGTGGATATGAGCGAGGTTGTGAAGGTTTTCAACGAGGCGAAGGAGAAGTTCAAGAAGGGCGACCTCGTGGGGGCACTCACGCTTCTGAAGAAGGGCTCGTCTCTCGCATCGGCGGGCATATCCAAGGCGACTATAAAGATGATCAACGCGGGTGGCAAATACGTTGATCTGAGCAGGAAGTACGGCGTGAACGTTGAAAAGATGGAGGAACTGTTCCAGAAGTTGAAGGAGGCCGAGGAGAAGAAGGATGTACCCCTCCTCCGGAAGATACTCCAGGAGATGAAAGAGATCTTTGACTCAGGAATGACCGAAAAGGGCGAGGAAATTGTAAAGTCCCTCCGGGAGAGAATTGAGGAAATAAAGAGGATCGGCATCTCCACGGAGGCCATAGAAAACGCCCTGAAAGAGGTGGAGGATGCGCTCGCCGCGAAGAAGTACAGGGAGTTCTTCTCCCGTGTGGCGCGCATAAGGTCGGCCTTGGCCGAGATAATCCCCGCTTACGCGTATAGGCGCCTGTCCGAGGTGGGCGACCGCATCAAGGAATACGAGTCGCTTGGTGTGAATCTTTCAGAGTATCACGAGAAGATAGCCGATAGCCTTTCCCGTCTTGAAAGGGGCGAATACGGCGAGATCATAGATGAGATGAATCGCATGGAACGGGAGATAGAGGAGAAAGTCAAAGATTATTTCAACAAACGCGTCGCCAAGGCCCGGAGCGTCGCGGAGAAGTACAGGAGCCGCGAGTTGATGGACATAGTGTCAAAAATGGAGGAGGCCGTGAGGGATGGGCACTACGGCGCTCTGGAGGATCTGAACCGTGCCTTTGAGCAGGCGCTGGAGACCGAGAGGGAAAAGATGGCAGACATCCACGCGGTCATCTCCGAAGTGGAGGCCCACATAGCCCTCGCGAGAACGCTCGGGATGGATGTTATAGGATGGATGAACGAGGTTGATAAACTGAAGGAGATGGGAGCCACGCCTGAGGTGGGCGAAAGGGCGACGTCCATTCTCTCCGAGATACGGGCCGCGATAGAGTCGTGGACCCCGGCGGTTAAGGTCAGAGATGTTAAAGTGGAAAATGCGGA
>MTNG01000153.1 GCA_002011395.1 Candidatus Aciduliprofundum sp. JdFR-45 | reverse complement strand
CTGGAGGAACTGTCAAAGAAGGTCGTATCCGCCATATACTCCCAGAAGCCGGAACTGTTTAAAGAGGGGATCCGTCTCAGCGACATCGTGGCCCTGAACCCCGACCTGAAGGTCAGCGAGGCGAAGGAAGTGCTCGCGTACATACGCGCGGTTGACGAGGCGGACGTCCCGCTGGACCTGGAGGACCCCGTTCTGGAGCAACTCGCGTCAAAGGCCACCGACGCGCTGGAGGACTACTCCATCCCGTCGCTGGTGCACGGGCTCGGCATAGGGGTCTACCGGGCGAAGCAGGTGGCGAAGGTTCTCAGCTACCTGATGGAGGACGTGAGCACACACATACCCGAGACCAAGATATCCTCCGAGGAGTACCAGCGCGACCTGGAGAAGAGGGAGAAGTCCAAGAAATCAGGAGGGAGGAAAAAGAAGAAGGTGGAGGAGACGGAGGAGCGCGAGAGTGAGGAGGATGAGGATATATACCTATGACCGGGGGAGGGGCATAACCTTCACCCCCCGCGAAAAGAGGGACCTCCTCATCACCTGGCTGGTCCTCTCCTTCGCCTTTTTCATGGCGTGGGGAGGCTACGCCGCTCCGTGGCCTTACGCCGCCCTGTTCGTGCTGGGCATTTCCGCCCTCGCGGTCTTCACGGGCGTTATCCTTCACGAGGTCGGACATAAATTGGAGTCCCTCAAAGTCGGCATATGGGCGGAATACAGGAAATGGGATATGGGGCTGCTCATCGCATTTCTCACCTCGCTCTTCGGGTTCCTCTTCGCGGCCCCCGGTGCGGTGCACATCATGGGGATGGGAACCCGGAAGGATATGGAGCGCATTGCCGTTGGTGGGATAAGGGTCAACATGCTCCTCGCCGCTGCACTCCTCGCCACCTTTTTCATTCTGGGAGGGGTGGGTTCGCTGGCCACGATACTATGGTTCATCGCCTCGGTGAACTCCTACCTTGCCCTCTTCAACATGCTTCCGATACCCCCCCTGGACGGCTTTCAACTCATGCGCCTGAACTTTCCAAAGTACATCGTTTACCTTGTGGGCGTGGGAGTTCTATTCGCCGTCATCCAGATGGCGTTTTTCCTGCTGGCTTACATCTGAGGCATTTCCAGGATAAACCACGTCCTCTCCCCGACGTCCACCTCCTGCTTCACCACGGCCCTTCTCCACTTGCCGTCGTGGTTTATCTCACACCCCTTCTTCTCCTTGAGCAGGGCCCACGCCTCCTCTGCAGGCCTGAGGCCCACGCCCACGTGGGGAGGTGTCTCCGAGAATCTGGCAAAGTATTCCACTTCGTATTCTTTTCCATCAACCCTTATCTTCACCATGGGGGACCCCCCTCATTTCCTATGTAACCAGGCGGGGCTTCCGCACCTCGGCCGGATACCTCTTACCCCTTATCTCAACCTCAACCTTCATGCCGACCTTTGAGAATTTCCTCCTGACATAGCCGAGACCTATGGGAACGCCGAGCGTGGGCGACTTCGTCCCGCTCGTTATGACGCCGACCCTTTCGTCTCCGGAATATACGGGCGTTCCGTGTCGCGGTATGGCCTTCCCCTCAACGATGAAACCCCTGAACCTGTCGTAGTTCTTCTCCTCCCTCTGCTTGAGCAACGGCTCCTTCCCTATGAACTCGTGGTCCCAGTCTATGATCCAGGATATCCCCGCCTCCAGAGGCGTCCTGTCCTCGTTGAAGTCCTGACCCGAGAGGAGAAAGCCCTTCTCCATCCTGAGGGTGTCCCTCGCTCCCAGCCCGCAGGGCTTTATTCCATATTCCTCCCCCTCCTTCAGAAGCTCCCTCCAGAGAGTCGTCGCCATCTTCGCCGGCACGACGAGTTCAAAACCGTCCTCACCCGTGTATCCCGTTCTTGAAAGGAATATCTTATCCCCTCCGAGGGGATTCCGGGGTATCTCAATGCCACGGAGAGCGACGAGACGCGCATGCATGAACTCCATGGAGGTGATATCACCGTCCACCACGGCGCTCACGACCTTCTCTGCCAGAGGGCCCTGCACCGCGATGCATGCATATCCCTCGCTCACATCTATCACGTTCACTGAGAAGTCCTCGTCGTTCGCCCTCAACCACTCCACTATCTCCCCCGTCTTGGCGGCGTTCGGAACCAGAAAATACCTCTCCTCGGAGAGGCGGGTGAATATGGTGTCGTCCTTCATCCTCCCCTGAGGGTTGAGAAAGGCGGAGTACCTGCACTGATAGTCGGAGGTGAGATAGCCATCCGAGGGGAGCATGTGGGATATGAAATCCGTGGCGTCGGGCCCCTCCACGATGACGTCGCCCATGTGCGATACATCAAAGATCCCGACGGCCTTCCTAACGGCCATGTGCTCCTCAATTATGGACGTGTAGTAGAGGGGCATGTGGAAGCCGGCGAACTCAACCATCTTCGCACCCATTCTCACGTGCTCTCCGTGCAGAGGCGTTTCTTTCATGGGCTCACCGGAGGGGGATATCCCACTCACCCCTCTTTAACCTTCCTTTCAGTGGAAATCATGGGGGGTGGGGGAACGGTAATTTTAAAACCCACACTCTCTTAGGGAATCCCCGTGCACCTCTACGTGGAGAGATACGGCTGCACGCAGCTTCAGGCGGAGACGGATATGATAGCGGATGCCCTCGTCCGTGCGGGGTGGGAGGTGGCGAAGAGCCCTGAATCGGCGGATATCATCCTCCTGGGCACGTGCGTGGTGATAGAGCACACCGAGAGGCGCATGGTGAGGAGGGTGCGGGAACTGCTCGAATACTCAAGACCGCTCTACGTTTACGGTTGCCTCGCCTCCGTAAGGGGCGAGGCCCTCCGGGAGATGGGTGCCGTGCCCATACCGGCGTGGGACTGGGGGGCGGTTAAGGTGCATCTGGGCGTTGAGGCCCGTGATATGGTGCCCGTGAGGGGCGCGGTGGCATCCATCCCCATAGCGAACGGGTGCGCCGGCGCGTGCGCCTACTGCGTCACCCGCCTGATACGGAGGGGCCTTGAGAGTGAGCCCCCCGAGGTGATCGTGGACAGGGTGAGGCGAGCGGTGCGGGCGGGGGCGAGGGAGATACGCCTCACCGCGCAGGACACCGCCTCCTACGGCCTTGATAGGGGCACGGACCTCCCCTCCCTTCTCCGCGCCGTGCTGGAGGGCGTCAGGGACAGGTACAGGGTGCGCGTCGGGATGATGGACCCCCGCACGGCCCTCCGCGTTTACAGAGACCTCATAGACGTGTGGGAGGATGGGAGGATATACAGGTTTCTCCACCTCCCCGTTCAGAGCGGCAGCGACTCCGTTCTGCGGGATATGCGGAGGGGCTACACTGTATCCGACTTCCTGAAAATCGTGGAGGGGTTCAGGGAGGTTTACCCGGACCTGACCCTGTCCACGGACGTAATAGTGGGCTACCCGACCGAGGATGAGGAGGACTTCAGGGAGACGGTGCGCCTCGTGGAGGAGGTGAGGCCGGACATACTGAACATAACGCGCTTCTCCCCGCGCCCCGGAACGCCCGCAGCGAACCTCAAACCCCTGCCGGGGGGTGTGGTGAAGGAGAGGAGTCGCCTTCTGACGGACCTGCACGCTGGGATCGCGCTGGAGCGCAATAGAGATCGCGTTGGGACAGTGGATACCGCTCTGGTGGTGGAGCCGGCCAGAGGGGGAGTGATGGCCCGCGATTCCACCTACAGACCCGTAGTCCTGGCCTCAGGGTACATAGGGCGCTTTTACAGGGTGCGGATAACCGGCTACGGAAGGGTGAACCTCTTCGGCGAGGTCACAGGCCCAGCAGGTCCGGTGTGATATGGGCCACGCTCTCAACGACCACATCCGCACCGCTCCTGTAGAGCACGTCTGGGGGCATAAGGCCGGTGAGCACACCTATCGCCGTGGCACCGGCGGCTTTACCCTCTCTCATGTCCTCGTGGTAATCCCCCACCAGCAGAAGGATATGACCATCCACACCCTCCCTCCTGGATATATCGCGCAGGGCCCTGTACCTGAACATATCCATTCTGTGCGGGTCCCTCGTGTAGATGTCCGTGAAGAACTCGGCGATTCCGAAGCGCTCCAGTTCTTCCAGCAAGAGGTCACGCTCCACGATCCTCCCCGTTGTCAGGTACACGGGGCACTCCGATGAAACGAGTTCCAGAAACTCGCTGGACCCCTCTATGAGCGCATCCTCCGGTTGCGGACGCCCCAATCCGCTCAGGACGTCGCGCCAGAAGGAATGCCTGTCCTCGCAGCCCCTGTACAGGTCCAGCCGGTCCGCCGCGTAGTCCATCAGAAAATGGTCGTAGGTGAGGGGTCTCATCCCTCTCCGGAGTAGAGCCCAGTTGAAGGCCCTGTGGAACCTGTGCAGGGTGTGGAGCAGCGTCTGGTCCAGGTCAACCGCCACAACGCGCCTCATTTAATGACGTCCACGCCGTAGGCCTTCTTAAGTTCCTCGCTGGTGAGCTTCCCGAGTATCTGCTTGCTCTTCACGCCCACGGCCACTATCATGACCTCAACGCGCTTCTCAAAGGAGGGGTCTATGGCGGCTCCCCAGATGATGCGCGCGCTCTCGGAAACGCGCTTCTGGACCTCCTCCACGACGCGCTGTGCCTCCGCGAGGGTCATGTCCGGGCCGCCTATGACGTTTATGAGCACGCCCGTGGCCGTGGAGATGTCCACCTCCAGGAGGGGCGAGTTTATGGCGTCCTCCAGCGCCTCCATGGCGCGCTCCTCGCCCACGCCCTCGCTCTCGCCCACGCCTATCATGGCCACGCCGCCGCCCTTCATGATGGTGCGGAGGTCGTTGAAGTCCAGATTGACCAGGCCGGGCTTCGTGACCATCTCGGTGAGGCCCTTAATGGCGCGCATGAGGACCTCGTCGGCCAGTTTGAACGCCTGGTTCAGGGGCAGGCGCGGTGCGATCTCAAGAAGTTTGTCGTTGGGTATGGTTATCACCGTGTCCGCCGCATCGCGGAGTTTCTCAACGCCCCAGAGGGCATTTTCCATTCTGTGCCGCCCCTCGGCGGTGAAGGGCAGCGTGACCACTGCTATGACCAGCGCCCCCAGCTCCTTTGCTATCTGGGCTATCACGTGGGCGCTGCCCGTCCCTGTGCCTCCACCCATCCCGGCGGTGATGAAGACGATGTCCGCGCCCTGAAGGACCTCCCTTATCCTGTCCTCGGCCTCCCTGGCCGCCTCCTCACCCACCTGCGGGAGCGCACCCGCGCCGAGTCCCCGCGTGATCCTCTTCCCGAGAAGGATCTTCCGGTGCGCCCTCGTGATGAGGAGGTGCTGCGCATCGGTGTTCGCCGCGATCAATTCAGCCCCGTATATGCCCTCCTCCATCATCCTCATTACAGTGTTTGAACCGGCGCCCCCGCACCCTATGATCTTTATGTTAACGCGGAGGCTCTTGAGCATTTCCTCCAGTTCCTTATCCGCCTCGCTGTCGGTGGGCACGGGAGGGGTCTCGCGCCTTACGGGCTGAGCGGTACCGGCGTCGTACTTAGCGAGCACATCCTTTAACAGCGACTTCATGACCCATCACCTCTTTTACTGTAAACACTAATGATTTGGAAATATATATAATTGTTCCTTCGCCCGCCGCGACGCGGGCAGATGAAATCCGACCGAGCAAATATAAAAATAAATAAAAGAAAAAGGTGGGTTGCGCCCTCACAGGTACTTGATCTTTATGGAGGGCTTGAAGGCGAACTTCTTCTTCTGGGGGACCTTTATTATGGCCTGCGTCTTGGGGTTCCTGGCCTTCCTCGCCTTCTGTATCCTCTGCTCGAAGATGCCGAAGCCGACCAGGTTCACCCTGTTCCCCTTCTTCACCTCATCCACTATCTCCGCAAGGAAGGCCTGTATAACGGCCCTCGCGGTCTTCTGCGTCACGCCCGTCTTCTTCGCAACCCTCTTTGCCAGCTCAGTCGTTCCTACCATGGGTATCACCCGTTTAAAGTAATAACTTGAAAGTATATTTATTTTTCGCTTCCAAATTCCGGGGAACCCGGCCGTGGCAGGGATTATAAAATTACTATGTTATTGATAAAAAGTGAAGTATTATTCAGAACCATCTGAAAAGACCGTGGTGTCCTGGGTTCGCCGGATAACATAACACATAGATATCGTTTAATGCGGGTTCTGCTGCGGTTTCTCTTCCACGAAAATCCAGAGGAGGATGTACAACAGCACGGCGGTGCCGAAGCTCACAACGGCCAGAACAATCCACAGGACCCTTATAAGAATGGGGTCCACATCCAGGTATTCCGCCAGCCCCCCGCACACCCCGGCGATCCAGCGGTCCTCCCGCGACCTGTAAATTTTTCGGGCGGTCATTGTCCCCCTCCAGCACATGAGATTGCCCGCCGCGCCCATTCCTCAACGAGATTTTTCTCCTCGCCGTTCCGGCTCCTTCGCAGCCATCCCATGAAAATGCCCGTCTGGACCGGCCGGCACGGCAGAAGGTTTACGAGGGCCCCCAGATAACGCCTCTCCGCGTATCCCGCCGCGCGCCTCCCGAAGACCTGCGCCATGCAGACCACGAAAACGGCCACCTTCACAGAGCAAATCTCCCTGCCCCTCCCCTTCAGGAACGCCACGACGGTGCCCATGGGCCTCTCCCAGTATATGGGCGAGCCCACGATGAGCAGGTCGCAGTTGAGGTCGCCCGCCTCATGCGGCCTCAGCACCTTCACCGATGCGCCGCACTCTCTCAGGGTCTCTGCCATCCACCCCACAATGCGCCGGGTGGCCCCCTCCTCCCTCCTGGTGTCGTACACTATGAGCACCTTCACGGAGGTGTATGGCGGTGGGCGGATAAACTTTTTACCTCTCTCGCCCATAAACCACCGGTGTTGGGCATGGAAGGCATAAGGTGCATGCTCGTGTCGTGGGAGGACATAGAGCGCTGGACGAAGGACGTGGTGAGGAAGATAAAGGAGAGCGGATATAAGCCGGACGTGGTCGTGGGGCTGGCCCGCGGCGGTCTTGTTCCCGCGCGCCTCGTATCCGATTACCTCCTCATAAAGGACCTTTACGTGGTGAAGACGGAACACTGGGGCATCACCGCCACGCGCGACGGCGAGGCCAGACTCGCCCAGGGGCTGCAGGTGAGCGTTGAGGGCAGAAACGTGCTCGTCGTGGACGATATAACCGACACGGGGAAGAGCATAGGCCTCGCGGTTGAGCACGTGAAGGGGTTCAATCCCGCAGAGGTGAGGACGGCCACGCTCCTCCACATCACGCACTCGGCCCACGTGCCTCATTACTACTCTCAGGAGGTTCCGGCTGAGGAGTGGACGTGGTTCATATTCCCCTGGAACGTCTACGAGGACCTGCGGAACCTCATACCCAAGGCGATGGACGCTCCCATGGCCTTCGGCGAGATCATGGAGGCGCTGAAGCGCGCCTACGGCATAGCGCCCCGCGAGGACGTGGTGCGCGAGGTTCTGGACGACCTCGTTGAGAGAGGCGTGCTCGCGAAGGAGGGCGAGACGTGGGCGAAGAGGTGAACCCGCTCCGCGAGTCACTTATAAACGCGAGGGTCATGTCCCGCAACGGGTACAGATATCTGATTCACCCGCTGACCGACGGGGTGCCCGACATACGGCCCGAACTGCTTGAGCACGTGACGGACCGACTGGAACGGGCAATGAGGGGCTGGCAGTTCAACAAGATAGTCACCGTGGAGGCGATGGGCATCCCAGTCGCGACCGCCGTCGCTCTGAGAACGGGTCATCCTCTGGTCGTCATCAGGAAGAGGCCCTACGGCATGGAGGGGGAGGTCCCTGTGGCCTACACCACGGGATATTCCGGAGGGCATCTTTACATAAACTCCATCGGGCCCGGTGACAGAGTCGCCGTGGTGGACGACATCCTGAGCACGGGCAACACCCTCCGAAGCGTTGTCCGCGGCCTGGAAAGGGCCGGTGCGGAGGTGGTCGGGGTGGCCGTGGTAATCGACAAAGGTGGACGGGCGGGTGAGATGGAGCGCGAACTCGGCGTGCCCGTTGTGGCCCTCGCGGAGGTGCGCGTTTCGGGTGAGCGCGTGGAGGTGGTGAGGGCTTAGAGTTTATCCACCATGCCCTCCATTTCCTCCTTCAGCATGGAGAGGAGCGTGGTCAGTATCTGCTCCCTCGCCTCCCTCGGCAGCGATGTTATGCCCAGTTCCGCCAGCGCCTTCGCCGCGGTGGCGAGGGCGTTCGCCTCCTTAATCTTCGCCTCAACGTACAGACGCACGGATTCCGCTATCTCCTCGCGTATGCGCGGGTTCTTGTCCATGATCTCCTTCAGGTACTCCTTTATCTGGTCCTTTATGAGGTCCCTGAGCGCCTCTATGAGCATATCCTCATCCGGGAGCACCCTCTCGCCCTTCCTCACAAGCGATTCTATGTCCTTCATGGGCCGCACCGTCCATGCCATGGCCCCGGGGTTTTATTAAGGTTTACATCGCAGTTTGACATCCGGACTGCATTTTCGCACAGCACTCCACAGTATAACCGCCCTGCGCTTCAGGTCATCTCTGCTGACCCACCGGGCGGGCGCGTCCCACCCCACATCCACGATGCGCCCGTTCCGCATCCTTATACGGATGAATCTGAGGAGCAGATGCGCGTGGCACTCTATCTCCTCTATTTCCTCCATAGGCAGAGTGAGCAAATCCCGTCCGAGTTTGCACGTGAGCGTGCACCCGTCCGTCTTCACTTCAATCGCCCCCGCGATGTGCAGGTCTAACAACAGTCCGTAGGCGAGGGCGGCGGGGAAGAGAGACAGACAGAGCATGACGGCGAGTATGTATGCAAAGGCAAGAAAGTCAAAGCCGGCGTCGGCAATCCCTGCGGGCGCTGAAATCCCCAACGCCATGAGGAGAAAAAGGATGGCGATGCGCCTGCCGGAGGGCCGCGGAGGGGTGTAGGAGAGGATAACGCCAGAATCCACACGCGTTTCGTCGGTCATAGTATGTTCAAAGCGGGGCGCCGCAGTTGGGACACGTCTCAAGGCCCTGATCCACAAGCGAGCCGCAGTAGGGGCACTTGATCTTAACGACCTCTTTTATGATCTCCTTTTCCCTGTATACAACCTGAGGCCTCCCTGTCTGATACGGTTGGGGCAGTCTCTTTTTCGACCGTCTGGCAATCAGATATATTATAAAACCCAGAATGGGCAGGAAAAAAACGACGAGAGCCCACGCCAGCCCGCTCATACCCCTGCTCTGTGCATCCTTGTAAGTGTACACAACGAAACCGAGGACCAGAAACATCCAGACAAGGCAGGTGCCTGCCATTATTGTTATAATTATATCAGTCATCGAAAACGTATCTCCTTATCGATATATAAAACTATTCGCTTATATTCCATAAGATCAGCGGGGGAGGCGAATCACTCCCCCTGCTTCTTTCCGCACTTGGGGCAGAAGACGGCGCCCGCAGGTATCTGTGCACCACAGTGAATACAGTTCTTCAACGCACCGGCTCCCAGAGGGCAGTTCTTCAACGCACCGGCTCCCAGAGGGCTGCCACAGTTCATGCAGAAATTTGCACCCATCGGGTTTGCACGTCCGCATTTGGGACACGTTTTGACCTGCGGGGCGCCTGCCCCCGATGCGGCGTTGACACTTCCGGCGATCACCTGTCCCACCGCGAACCCTGCGCCTATACCCGCGCCCATACCGATGAAGTTGCCCATGTCTCCTCCGCCCCCCTCCTCGGCGCCCTTGCCTATGCCCTCCACGGCATGGCCTACTTGATACTGCATGTAGTTAACGCCGAGGGCCGATATCGCCCCGCGTTTGTCTATGGCCTCCTCAACTTCCTCCGGCAGGTTGAGGTTCAGGTCCGCGATTTTGGTTATCCTGAGACCGTATCTCGTGGTGTCCGAGTTCACGGCGGCGAGGACCATCTGTTCGATTTCCTCAAGATACGCCGGTATGTCCACGATGCTGAGGTTTTTCTTTTCCTTCAGTTCCCCCAGGACGTCGTTGAGGGCCTTAACGAGTTCACCTCTCAGCCAGTCCAGAATATCCGCACTTGTGGTGTAGCCCTTGGTCCCCACGAATTCCGTGATGAGCAGGGTGGGGTCCTCAACGCGGAAGGCGAAATGGCCGAAGGCCCTGATCCGGACCATGCCGAACTCGCTGTCCCTGAACACGAGGGGCTGCGGTGTCCCGTATCTGCCTCTGATCTCCCTTTTTTGAACCCAGTATATCTCTCCCAGCTGCCTTATGCCCGTGACTTTGGCCCCCAGAGTGGCGAGCACGGGGACGTTCTGCGTGGTCATGGCGTACCTGCCGGGGACATCGAACACGTGGAGCACTTTACCGTCCCTCATGAATATGGCCCACTCGTCCTCCTTAACTATTATGTTGTCGTTCCACTGGATGTTCCGGGGCAGTTTCCACATAACGTTGTCCCCTTTAAATTCCTCCGGCCACTCAAAGGTCTTGCGGGCGTCTGTGAGCTTTGGGTCGGTACTCCTCCTCTTGCTGAACACCTTCATCACAATACCCCCGTCTCTGTGGCGTACTCAATCCTCCTTGAGAAGAGGGCGTTGAACTCCCTCAGATCCCTCTTCAGCCCCTCTAATTCGCTCCTCAACCCATCAAAATCCCCGAAGAGGGCCATTTCATACGCGCGGTCAACGCGTTTTCTTATGTTCTCAACGCGTTCTATAAGGCTGTAATCGTACTCATAGAGTTTTTCTATTTCCCCCTCCATTATCTTCACGTCGGCGGAGATGCCCGAGTATCCCTGGTCCGCGTGACGGACCTTCGCCTCAACGGTGTCCAGCATGTTTATCAGCGCTCCCGCATCGTCTAGCATCTCCAGTTCCATGTTCTTCGCCAGCGCTATTCTTATCTCATCGGCGACCTTCCTGACCTCTTGGATCCTGTCCGCGAGTTGCTTTCTCAGAAGGCCGTCGGCCGCCCTGCGGTCCTCCCTTTTTCGGTATCCTCTGAAACCCGGTATGGCGAGTTGAAGTTTTTTCAGAAAGCCCCTGTCCTCAACCACCCTTTTGCGTATATCCGGTTTCTCATTCGCTTCCTCCGGCATCAGATCCCTCCTTGAACAGACCAGTCAGAAACAGAATCACCCCAATCACGGCGAATATGGCCGCTATGGCCAGCGTGAAATTTCCGGGGGCGTATCTTGACATGAGGACTAGGGCGCCCGCACCGACGAAGACGCCGCCGGAGAGCATAGGCAGCTTTTCAAACTCAGGTATCAGCGAAATCACTACAAGGGACGCGCCGACGCATATGAGGAATGCACCGCCCGTGAGCGCAACATCCCCGT